>DAOPZJ010000027.1 GCA_035353335.1 Oscillospiraceae bacterium
GGCCTCTTGAACCCCATTCAAGCGCGATACCAAACTTCGCTACACCCCGACGACCGTCTTCACGGCTAAAATATTATATACCAGTCGGTTTATATTGTCAACCGTTTTCATACCTCTCAGGGAAAAAATCGAGGGCCGGCGCCGGCAGGGAAGAGAAGGGGGGACGCTTCGGGAGCGGCGCGTCAGGGAAGCCGCGCCCTACGATTTTTCCAATGCGTTTACCGCGTCCGTGAAATTTTTGATCAGGAGTTCATCGATGCCGGGCGCGATGCGCCCTTTCAGGCGGTATTCGGTCACCGAGCCCTCCGCTTCGTATCCGCCCTCCGCGATGATTTTGTCGCTCGGGATATAGGCGACGGCGTCGCTGTACCCAAAAAACATCGCCTTTTTACCGGGGATCGCGGTTGAAAGCACTTTTTTCACGTCAAAGCTCGGCTCTCCGCCCACGGTGAAAATATAAAAATCGGGGTTGAGCCGTATCACGCCGCAGTTTAAGTCGATTTTACCGGGCAATTCGTCGTAGTGCTCCGTTACGTAATCCGCGCACGCCCAAAGCAGCAAATCGGGGCAGTTATCATTTACATGGGTTTTGTCAAAACGTACGCCGGGGCGCCCGGAATGGGTTTCGGACTCTTTTTCGAAGTAAGATTTGGGGTATATCTCGAGCGGCACGGGGATTTTGAACGTCTTTGAACCGATTTGCAAATCAAGCGGAAGCAGACGTTTCGCGCGCAGTGATTCGTCGATCCGCTCCGCCATATCTGAAGCGGCTTTATCGCAGTCGTCATAACCGATCGGCGTGAAATGATCGCCGTCGGCCCCGATCCGGAGCTTGGAATCCGCCCCGAATCCCTGAAAGAACAACGCGGTGCATCCGTAATAATTCCGCTCGAGGATTTGACAGAGCCGCCCGGGGTATTCGGAGGAGATCGCCAGCCGCTCCTTTAAATTCGACGGATGGCACGCGTAATTGACGAGCAGCGCCCTGATGCCGCCCGCCCTGTCCGAAAGTTTCAAAAAATCGATTTGATTATCGGTCTCACCCTCCGGGTTCGGCGCAAACAGGATTTTGCCGTCCTTTTTGAGGCGGCGGCTGATGTTCCAGCGCCCCTCCGCGGTTCCGTGCGCGATGTGCCCTTCACACCTGCTGAGAAACGCCCGGCCGACGCATTGCGTAATCCGCGTGAACAAAAACTCTTCATAAGCGGGCTCATAAAAATTGAAATCATACCCTTTGACGGCAGGGCCGAAATGCGTGTGGGTGTAGCCGACAAAGAGATTGTCATGCGCGACGCCGTATTTTTCGCGCGCGAACTCCCGCAGCGCCTCCGTCAGGCTGTCGTCGTGGAAGCAAAGATCTAAAGATATTAAAACAAGCCGGTTTTCGGCACTGTCCTCCAAAACCAGCGTTCTCACATATAAATCGTCGTGGATCTCCCGAAACGGCATTCCGAAAACGCCGCCGAAGCCCATCGGCGTAGTTTTGACGCACGGTGTGATGACGTCCTTTGCGGCGCCGAATACGATTGAACCGTTATCCATTGAAACCGCACCTTTCACCGTTTCGTTGAGTAAGGAAAGGCATAAATCCGATGAGTACGGGAGAATGCCTTACTCTTTTCCGTTTCTTTTCTCCATGACGGAAATAAACAGCAGGGCGATCTGCGGGTCAAACTGGGTTCCCGCGTGTTCCCTGATGATGTCAAGCGCCGCCGCTTTCCGCTCTTTCGGGGAAAGGTTTCCTCTGTTCAGTACGCGTTCATAGGTCTCAACGACCGCGATGATTCTCGAAATCAGCGGAATTTGTTCTCCTTTCAACCCTCTCGGATACCCGGTCCCGTCCCATCTCTCATGATGGGCATAGACGTATTCCGCCAGATCCAGTTTATCGTCAAAGAGGTTCAAAATACGAAATCCGACGACGGAATGCTGCTGTACGGTTTCAAGTTCTTCATACGACAGATAATCCTTATTCAAAATCGCGGAATCGAGCACGATTTTCCCGATGTCGTGCAAAAAGCCCGCCCGTTTTAATTTGCTCATTTCCGTTTCGGGCAGATTCAAAGCGGTTCCGATTTCGGCGCACAGTTCGCTGACCGCGGCGGAATGCTCCTTTTCGCGCGGATAGCGCGAGTGCAGCGTGTCGATGAGCGTATCGACGATCTCTTTGTGGACGGACTTCCGCCCCAGGGTTTTGTCGCGATACATCGCGTTTTCCGCGTTCGCGATGACTTCATCCAGCGCCTGTTCCGGCGTTTGTTTGGCATCGAGGCCGAGGGAGATGCTGCATTTGATGGCTTCCATCCGGGCATTCGAAAACCCGGACCGGATTCGCGAAAGGATGTTCTCGGCATCCGCTTTTGAGGTCTTCGGCAGAATCACGATGAACTCATCGCCGCCGACGCGGGCGACGATGTCTGCGTTTCTGCAGCAGCTGCTGATGATTTCGGCCGATTTACGAATCAATGCGTCGCCCGCGGCATACCCGAAGATGTCATTGGTCATTTTCAAGCCGTTGACGTCGCCGAAAATGACCGATAACGGCAGATTTTCGGGCCGGTCGTAAAAGGCGCGGTTTTCTTCAAAGCATCTCCGGTTGTGAAGCCCGGTCAGGGGGTCATAGCAGCTCAGATATTTGATTTCCGCTTCTTTTTGTTTGCGCTCGCTGATATCCATAAACGTCACGACGGCTCCGATGATTTTGACGTCTTTGATCTTCGGATAGGAGTTATATTCCGCGTCAAAAGAGGTGCCGTCGGCGCGCCAGAATACTTCGTTGTCCGAATGCGTTTTTTCCCCGGTGGAAAAAGCTTTGAAAATCAGGCATTCTTCGCGGGGAAAAGGAGATCCGTCTCTGTAAGAGTGATGAATCTGCCGGTGCATGTTTTTCCCGAGCAGCTCTTCCCGGTCATGATACCCCAGCATTTCAAGGCAGCTTCGGTTGCAGAAGGTGCAGTCGCCGTTCAGATCGATGCCGTAAATGGCCTCGGCCGATGAATCCAGGACCAGCCGCAGTTCGCCGCGGCTGTTTTCAAGCTCCGAATTTGCCTGTTTCAGCGATTCCCAGGCCTCCTGCCGGTTCTTCTCAAACGTGGAGATCATCCGGCCGATGCAGTATGTCGCTCCAACGATATTGAAAACCGCCGCGGCATTGAATTCGGCCGGGGCCCAGGACTTGCTCTGCGTGATAAAAAAGACGAGCATATAACAGGAGAAAAAAGCCGAAACGATTCTCGCGGTTTTGCGATCCAGCAAAAAGTAAATGATGGGAGGTACGATCGCCAGCCAGTAGAAGGAATAGTTTCGGTTCCCGGCGGCAAAAAACATCAGACTCAGGCAAAGCAGCATCACCCCGACCGCAATCAGAGCCGCCCGCTCATAATGATTCGTCTTTTTAAAATAGAGCATCGTCAGCAGGGCCATCACGACGGCGCCCGCGTCCACCGCGGCGGTTGTGTACTGAGCGAAAAGCAAACTGTCGATGAAAATAAACGCAAAGCAAGCGAACCCCATAATGGCTATAATCGAATTGAGGACGTATGCTTTTCGGTAATTGACGTCGGTTTTTTGAAACCTTCCGTTGTTGGTCAGGTATTTTTCAAGCCAGTTGTTTTTTTCTCATCCGGCATATTAAACCCTCCTTCCGAAAATACACCCGATTGGCGCCCGTCTGCGCGCTTATTTTTCTTGTTTCTTCAGCAGCTCCAGAGCGACTTCCTCATCGAGAGGACCGGCCTTCTGTTTGCCTTTTTTGTGGAGAAATCGGATTATGTATGGTTCTCTGAGCTCATTATATCAGCCTGTTCGGCACAAATCAACATATACCGACAAAAAACGGAAAACGGATTCTCCATGCAGGCCGGGAGAGGCAGGGCAGGGGCGCGGACGGTGAACGCGCCTCTTCCCGGAGCTTTCGCGCGGGATGCCGGAGTTTATGCCTGATATCGTCGGGGGTTATTTATTATTTTACGGCCGGCGTTTTTTTGATTAGTCGCCGAGGAAGGAGATCACTTCGCGGATGCGGACGGGTTCGCCGGTCTCCTGCGCCAGGACGCAGTTGTCTTCGTAAGCTTTCAGCGCGGATTCATCGGCGGGCATGCCGCGCCAAACCTTTTTCGCGCCCGCGAAGTTGCCTGCGGCGACCCTTCGCATGATGCCCCGGACGTCGGTTTCCGCGCGGGGCGCGCAGAACGGCTTCTCGCAGAAGCGGCAGCGAAGCGCTTTGCGCATCACGTCACGCTCCCGCTCGCCGAATGTGTCATAAAGCCGGTCGGCCGTGAACGGTTTTTCAACGGTTCTGACGTAATTTTGCATTCCTTCCCTCCAGACAAAGGGCTCTTTGCCGAGTTTTTTCAACAGGGCGTTGGCGGCGGAAAGGCCCGACGTCGTCACTGTGGGCGTGCCCGTGCCCATCACGGTCGATTCCCCGCAGCAATACAGGTTGTCCCATTCGGTCCGGGTGTGCAGCCGGTGAAACAGATGCTGACCCAGCATCTGTTTCGGCCCCGCGACCGCGCCGCCGTTTTTCATGGCGTACCGCTCGATGGTGCAGGGGGTGGCAAGTTCCGAAAAACGGACCGCGCCGCGAAAACCCGGAAATCTCTTTTCCAGGACCGAGATGAGCCGCTCCTTCTCCGCTTCTTTTTTGGTTTGATAATCGGGAGCGGAGCGGTCCCATTTTTCAAAAGTCGGCCCGATGGCGACGACGGTATGTTCGTCTTCGGCGCAGAGGGTCCTGTCGTCGATGCTGAGAAGATAGGCGGTCACTTCGCTTTCGTCGAGCGAATCGGGATTGCCGACCAGCATTTCAATCGGAGCCGTGTCCTCCGGGATCACGGTCTTGTCGACAGCGGCATAAAGCACCACGCTCGGATAGGTCGGGACAAGGGACTTGGCCCAATCGCGCCTTTTTTGCGTCGTATAGGCCGGGTCAATCAGCTTCCCGTAAAGGTTCCATACCGTGCCCGACCAGATGATGTCGGGCGCTTTCAGCTGCCTGCCGTCGCCGAGCAAAACGCCCGCCGGTTTTCCTTCTTCGAAAACCAGCGACACCGCTTCACTCTCATAAATCATATCGCCGCCGTTTTCCTCGATGACTTTTTCCAGTTTACCCGGCAGCATCAGTGTGGAGCCGGCAGGATAATAACTGCCGCCGACGTGGTTATCGACGAACATGACCGCCGCGAGCACCGCGGGCGCTTCCCTGACCGTCGCATAACAATAAGTCGACGTGAGTTTATCGAAAAATTTAAAAATCTCCGGATCGCGAAAGTATTTCTTCAGCAGGTCCTCTGCGCTCTGATTCAAATACCCGAGGAACTTCGCATAGGAGACCGGATGAAGAAGCATGCTTTTCAGAGCCGTTTTCGGGTCGGTCTCATCGGCGGTCACATAACTCGGCGTCTCCACCATGACGTGCTGATAGGTCTTCAGCATGTCCCGGTAAAACCGCCGGATGTTTTCTTTCTCCTCCGGAAAAATGAGTGAAAGCTCATCGGCAAACCGGCCGACGTCGGCATAAAAGGGGATTTTCCGCCCTTTGAAAACGACCCTGTACAAAAGGTCGTGGCGGATGACGTCGATGGGCTCCTCAAGGCAGTTAAAAACAAACCGGTGCGCGTTGAAACCCTTTTCGCCGAACCCGTAGAGCATCGCGGAGCCCTGGTCAAAGGTCACATGGCCGCGCTTAAAAACGCCGCAGGAACCGCCCGGGTTATAGCTTTTGTCAATCACGGCGACCCGGAGGTGCCGTTTGGCGAGCAGGCTGCCGGCCGTGAGGCCCGAAAGGCCCGCGCCGATGACGATGACGTCGTAATCCATGAATTGCCCCCCTGTATGTAAATATAAAATATAATCATGAATGCATTT
Organism: Oscillospiraceae bacterium; assembly: GCA_035353335.1. Taxonomy (NCBI): domain Bacteria; kingdom Bacillati; phylum Bacillota; class Clostridia; order Eubacteriales; family Oscillospiraceae; species Oscillospiraceae bacterium. The sequence continues at coordinate 5,869 of DAOPZJ010000027.1, forward strand.
TAGAAATAAAAGTAATACCCGTTCAGCAGATAATCCTCGCGGTATTTGCGCGCAAGCGCAAGCAGCAGGTTCTTCACAGGAAAAATCCCGGTTTTTTGTGCGACAAAATCCCCCAACGCATTTTCAAACCGCTTTTTTTCGGATGGCCCGGCCTTATCTTTGAAGTATCCCCAGACGTGCTGCGCGGCGTTGACCGCGGCTTCCGGTGCGGCGGGCGCTTTGAGCGACGCCTCGATCATTCGGTACATCTCATGCGCCGGATAAGCGGTTTTGTCCCGGAGCAGCTGCCGGACGGCAAGATATTTTTGCGCGGACCGCTCCAGAACGAGGTATTTATAACGGGCCCACTCGGCTTCCAGCGCGTTGATTCCGCGGTTTGAAGCGCAGTTGAGGCATTTCAGCGCGGACAGGTTTTTATCCTTGACCTCCAGCATAACGTCGGGCGGTGTACCGGACAGATTGCGGATAAATTCCGAAAACTCCCCGATGCCGACGGAATCGGAATGCGCGCCCGGTTTTTTGCACGGATGCTGCTGCGAATAATGGATTTTCTGCGGGCCGTCGGCCTCTTTCCACGTTTCGCGGCTAATCCCGATCCAGTCGGAGTCGCTGCGGGCCCGGTCAGCCGGATTCACGGCGTTGTGCAGGTTGTCATAGACCGCGGGAATCCCGGCGGCGGCCGAACTCTCCATCACGTCTCCGATGTGGAAGAGTTTGTCGTCGTTTTCGAGCGCCAGACGCCTTTTTACGGCAGCGCTCAGCCCGCCGTACGCCGAGAGAAACCTCCTTGCGGCCTGTTTTTTATCCCCGTATACGCCGCCGGTATGAAGCACCAGCTTGTTTTCGGGCCCAAGCCCGAGGCTGTCCAGAACTTTCGCATGGTATTCAAGATCCGTCACCGCGCGCTTCACGACGGCGCTGTCGGGGGAATTCAAGACGGTGTATTGCCCGGGGTGCATAGATACCCGCATGCCCGAGTCCCTGATTTTTTTCCCGACCGCGGCGAGTTTTTCGGAAAAGAGCTCACTCCACGGGATCGTCATCGCTTCCGACGAACCGAACGGAATCAAATCCGAGGATATCCGAAACAGTCGGATGCCGTTTCGGACGTTGTAATCAATCAGCGTTTCGAGCGCGTTCAGATTATGCCCGATCAAACCGATCAGGCGTTCTTCGCCGGCATTTTTCAGGATGCAGCTCTTCATTTCGCTGCCCGGCACGGCAATCGCAAGGCACGCATATCCGATCTTCATCGTTCGTCCGGTCCCTCCGGCTTCGCGGTATTATTTAGAAATATTATATCGGTTCCGGTGAAAAAGTCAACGGATCATAAAAGAGCGGAAGTTTTTCTCAGGCTGCACGGCGGAAGGCGTTACGCGTTTTCGGACCATTTATCGTAAAGGCTGTCGATTTTCTCTTCAAGGCGGCTCTTTTGCTCAACCAACGCTTTCATATTCACAAACTCCGCGTTTTGCAGATCGGAATCGATTGCCGCATTCACTTGCCCCAGTTCGGCCTCCGCTTCGCGAATCAGCTCCTCGGTCGGAATCGCCTTTTCGGGGCGGGACTTGATTGGGATTTTCTCTTTTAAATTTACTTTCAGCGCAGGGGTTTTCGGCTTGCTGACCGCTGCTTCGGCAGGCCGTGTCAGCTCAAGGTATTCATCAAATCCGCAGCCGTATTTCGTGATCACGCCGTTTTCCATGCTCCAGATCTGATCGGCGAATTTGTTCAGAAAATACCGGTCGTGCGAGACGAACAGCATCGTGCCCTCGAAATCGGTCAGGGCGTTTTCGATCCACTCCCGCGTCGCGATATCGAGGTGGTTCGTCGGCTCGTCGAGCAATAAGAAATTGACGTCGTTCTGCATCAGCATGCAGAGCTTCAGCCGGCTTTTTTCGCCGCCCGAGAGCGTGCCGACTTTCTTCATCACATCGGCTGCCTTGAAATGGAACCCGGCCAGAATGCTTCTGGTCCGCTCTTCGGATAGTCCGGCAAAAAATCGCAGCGTGTCGAGTACCGTCGCATTGTCATCTTCAAAGGTGATGATCTGCGGCATATATGCCGCTTTCACGCTCGGGCCGAGACGGATTTCGCCGCTGTCGCAGGGTTCTTGCCCCGTCAGCATTTTCAAAAGCGTGGTTTTTCCGCAGCCGTTTTCGCCGACCAGCGCAATGCGCTCGCTGCGCAGAACGCTCAGCTTCAAATCGCGCAAAAGGACTTTCGCCCCGTAGCGCTTGCCGACGTTTTCAAACGTGACCAGCTCTCTCGCGGCATATCTTCCGCTGTCAAACTCCGCCGTCAGCTTTCGCGCGGTGATCGGTCTGTCCACCTTATCCATCTGCTCAATGCGTTTTTCCATCGCGAACGCACGCTTGTGCAGCGCCTTGCTGTCCGCCTGTTTTGCCCACTCGTGCATGCGTTTTGCGGCGGTTTCGAGCTGTCTGATTTTCCTCTGCTGCTGTTCGTACTGCTCCGATTGGGTCAAAAACCGCTGTTCTTTTTCCTCGATAAAATAGCTGTAATTACCCGCGTAAAAATCCGCTTTTCCGTCGGTGATCTCGATGATGCGCGTGACGACGCGGTCAAGGAAAAGCCGGTCGTGGGAGATCACAACCACGGTCCCTTTATATTCGCTCAAAAAAGCTTCAAGCCATTCGAGCGACGCCAGATCGAGGTGATTGGTCGGCTCGTCCAGCAGCAGAACGTCGCAGTCGCGTAAGAGGATCCGCGCCAGATTAATGCGCGACTTTTCTCCGCCGCTGAGCTCTCTGAACAAGCTTTTGCGCATTTTTTCATCGATGCCGATGCCGTTTGTGACCTTATCCAGTTTAACCTCGGTCTCGTAGCCGCCGAGGCGCTCGTATTCCTCCAAAAGATGTCCGTAGCGAAGCAAGACCGAGGGGTCTTCGTCGCCCTCGATCTGTTTCATTTCGGCGTGAATATCAGCGATTTCTTGGAACGACGCGCGCAGAATGTCCTCGGCGGTGTCATTTTCTCCGAACTCGGGAATCTGAGCCATCATCCCGACCCGTTTGCCCGACGCCTTGGAAACCGTTCCGCTCTCGTAGGGCTCTTCGCCCGTCAGCACTTTAAAAAGCGTGGTCTTGCCCGAGCCGTTTCTGCCGAGCAGTCCGACCTTTTCGCCGGTGTAAACCTCGAAGGTAATGCCCTTGATCACATGGTTCGAGCCGTAATATTTATTTAATTCGTAAGCTGCCAGATCTATCATAAAAATTTCTCCTCATTTGATTCTCTGAATAAAAAACCCCTGCGCGGCTTGTTTTGGCAGCACGCACAGGGACATTCCGAATCAATCAAAGGAGTAAAGTTGCAACCTTATATTTGACGCGGCGGGCGGCATTCAAAACAAACAGATTCTGAATTTGTCAAAAGGGCAGAGTTATCCCTTGTGTAAGCCGTTTTGAATGCTCTCTGGGTCCGGAAATCGCTGCCGGGATAAAACTTTTTGGATTGAAAATTAAAAATCTGTGTCATGCCACTCACCACCTTTCAATGGGCTTTTTGCATTTTAGCACAAAGTTTACCGTTTTGCAATCGCTTTTTTACGTTGCGCGAAAGCTTCTCCTGCCGTCACTTCTTCTCGATAATCTCTTTAGCCCCGTGGAATGCGGCTAAATCCTGTATCGCAAGTTCGATTCCTTTGTGATGTTGAAAATCGGAATCAAAGATGTTTTTTTCTTTGATGATGAATTTTTTTGTGCCCCATTCCATTTTACAGTCCAAGTAACCGACGAACCGATTACCGACAAGAATTGAAAGCGGCCATTTCATCCCTTTTTTCTTAAAATATTCAAATGTATATGAATAATCAAAAAATGTTTTCAGCCATGTTTGATCCCGGACAAGCGTATCCATCGGTGAGATCAGCCGGACTTCATCGCTGTCCTCGGTTCGTTCGGCATTCAGCAAGTGCGCTTTTGAAGAATGGATATAGTAATATTTGCGGCCGATTTTATACGGAATCTGCAGGATCTTCTTTTCGGATACCAATTCCTGAAAAATCGGTGAAAGTGTAACGGTCGCAAAACCGGATATATGCGAAATGTGAACCGGATCGGTTACCCCGAAGGAAGCGATTAATTTTTCAACCATCCAAGTTATGGCCTGTTTGTCATCAATCGGCTGATTGGGCCGGTCCGTGATGCCCGCAATTTCTTTTAAAATATAAACCGGCTCTCTGAACGTGCCCGGGTTACGCCCGCAGGTCAAAAGCTCTCTCTTGCGTACCAATCTGTAAAAAGCGCGAAAGAGGGGCAAATTGTAATTTTGGTCGTGTTCTCTTCTGTATTTGTTCCACTCAAACGATAAATTCAAATGCTCCCAAATTTGCTTCGCCGTCATTCCCTGTTGTCCCGTCAGGGACTCCTTTAATTGACTTTCCGCAGTTTGATCTTCGGGATTATCTCCGATCCTGAGCCAACTTTCATCGGAACTTCCCCATCTGACAATCCGTTTGGCGGCGGCATGGTATAGGGCAAATTCATCATACGGCACAAAAAACAGATTGCGTTTGAATGCGAATGTCTCAATCACCTTAAATTCTTTGTAGGCCGCGATATCCAACTGCTCTGCGGTAAAATCCTTTTTTCGATTCCAAAGCATCATGTATTGGTTCAGATGGATGGTCGGATTCGGGTCATACTGCAAACCGCAGATGTCCGAGACAATCTCTTCGATGCTTTTATCGCTTCGCCGGCTCAAGTGCTGGCTGTCAATGATGATCTTGCGAACGATTTCTGCCTGATCGCCGATTGTATGACTCATTCAAACAACATCCTATCTATTATAATTCGGATACGGAATGAAAGTAAGGAGGGCGGACGAAGACATTACATGGTCTGCATTATACCGAATGCGATTGAATATCTTCGATGATTTGATCAAAAACCCGTTTCCGCTCTTTTGATGTATCGTAAATCGTAAAGCCGTATTTCGTCAAATGATCGGTCATCTTACGGCTGAATAAAACGGCGTCTTCGGCGATCCCTCGCAGATCGTCATCGCTGAAACCGTATGTCCAATCATCCGGTGTATCGTAATTTTTAAAATCGCTGACGAATTCATCAACCGTTTTTTCGTTTTGCACCAATCCGATCAGAATGAAATTGTCTTTTAATTCATCGATTCCATATGTATTCAAAATCGGCAATATCTTTTCAAAATAAAAATACCCGCCTTCGAGCACAAACCGATTTCCTTTTACGGCGCCGTGGCTGTACGGCAGCAGACCGCGCCCGTCCGCCGAAGAAAACGTCCCGAGAAAATGCCCTAAAAACGGTGCGATATGGTCGGTGGTTTTTTCTCTGTCCCAATTCAAGCGGATATCCAACTGCGGATAGGCCTCCTGAAACACGGCGACCAGTTTATCGACGCCGAGGACAAAGTAACCGAACTCTTCGTTCAGTTTACTCGCCAAAGCCGATTTCCCGGCTCTGGACGGGCCTGCGATGATGATGTTTTTCAAGCTGTTACCGCCTTGATCCTGTCAGTCGAATTTCACATGGGATGATTAAAATTATAACAGAACTGCCTCTTTTTCGCAATAACACCTTTTTATCGGTGATCTCGTCACGGTAAAATCACAAAAATGAGGTAAAATACAATCATAAATTGTTCCTCATTTTCAGGTTGAAATTTCCGCAATCACCCATTATAATCGAATTATGACAAAGGAGGTGCGATATGTACTGCACCAGAAAAATCAAAGACGACTTAATTTATATCGGCGGCGATGACCGGCGGCTCGCGATGTTCGAGGGCGTCTATTCGGTCGAGCGCGGTGTTTCGTATAACTCCTATCTGCTGCTCGACGAAAAAATCGTGATCTTCGATACAGTTGACAAGGCCGTCGGGAAAGTGTTTTTTGAAAACCTCGAGCATGAGCTTCACGGAAAAACCCCCGACTACGTCATCGTCCAGCACATGGAGCCCGACCACTCGGCGACGCTTGCCGATTTGATCTGTCGTTATCCCGGCATCACCGTCGTCACGAGCGCCAAGTCCGCCGTGATGATGAAGCAGTTTTTCGAACTCGGCGACGTTAAGATTCAAGTCGTGAACGAGGGCGAAATTTTAGACACCGGAAAGCACAAGCTCTGCTTTATCATGGCGCCGATGGTGCACTGGCCCGAGGTCATGACGACCTACGACCACACCGACAAAATCCTGTTTTCGGCGGACGCGTTCGGCACGTTCGGTGCATTGAACGGCGCGCTGTTTGCCGACGAGGTCGATTTTGAACGCGATTATCTCGACGAGGCGAGGCGGTATTACTGCAACATCGTCGGCAAATACGGCCCCCAGACCCAATCGCTATTAAAAAAGATGGCCGAAGTTCCGGTCGAGCTGATTTGCCCGCTGCACGGCTTCGTCTGGCGCAAAGAGATTCCTTTTTATGTGGGGAAGTATCAAAACTGGAGCGGCTATGTCCCCGAAGAAAACGGCGTGATGATCGCCTACGCCTCGGTCTACGGCAACACCGAGAACGCCGCGCAGATCATCTCTTGCCGCCTGCGGGAAAAAGGCGTCAAAACCGTGATGTTCGACGTCTCGGTCACGCCCGCGTCGGAAATCGTCGCGGCGGCCTTCCGCTGGAGCCATTTGTTATTCGCCTCGACCACCTACAACATGGGTGTGTTTGTGACGATGGACGAACTGCTGCGCGACCTGGCCGCGCACAATATCCAGAACCGAACGGTGGCTTTTGTCGAAAACGGCTCCTGGGCGCCGGTCTCGGGCAAACTGATGCGCGAAATCTTAAGCCCTTGCAAAAATATGACTTATCTCGAAAACACCGTCACGATCAAATCCTCTTTAAAGGAAGCGCAGCTGGCCGAGCTCGGCAAACTGGTCAACACCATCGCCGATTCGGTCCCCTCATTGTGCTGATCCCGTGGAAATCCGGAGCGGCTTCAACCAGACTCCGGTTCATTCATAAACAATCAAAAACAACCGAAAACGAAAGGGGAAAAAGAACATGAAAAAGTATGTCTGCAACGTCTGCGGCTGGGAGTACGATGAGGCGAAAGGCGATCCCGACAACGGCATCGCGCCCGGCACCAAATTCACCGACCTTCCCGCCGACTTCATGTGCCCGGTCTGCGGCGCGGGCAAAGAGGACTTCTCGGAAGTCAAATAAAAAGAAAACAGGTTTTCTTTTTATTACGAAGAATTTTTCGCCCGAAAAATTCTTCTCCCTCTAAATTAGCTTATCTTTTTATTAACGAAAGCGTAAATGCCGCGCATATCCGCCGAAGAATTTCCCTGACGGAAAATTCTTCTCCCACTATTTAAGCATACTGCAATTTCGCATTTCGCCCGAAGAAAGCGTAAATGCCGCGCATTTCCGTCTAAACTGCGCGTTTAAAACCGAAACAGTCGTTTTTTATGCCCTTATATGCCCGTCGGGTCTGTCATTCATCAATGGCATGCCCGTCGGGCATATTAATTTCAGGTTGTATTTTCTGCTTTTTCATAGTATAATTACCACAACCTTCGGAAGGACATAGCGATATGGTTGTAAGAAAAAAGATTTACAGATATTTAATTTTAGCGGTCGTCTTTATCCTGATATTCCTGACGATCCTTTTGGCGTTGAAAGAAATCCTCCCCGGCTTCGTCGAGGTGCTGGAAAAAGGGGACAGAGCGGATATTGAGGCGTACATCCGGGGATTCGGGACTTTCAAAGGAGTTTTGATCGGAATTCTGCTCCAGTTCATGCAGCTCATCAGCATCGTTTTTCCCGGCGGCCCGATCCAGATCTCCATGGGCATCATCTTCGGAACATGGCTCGGGTTCGGCATCTGCTTTGTCGGGTATGTCGCGGCCAGCTGTGCGGCTTTTTCGGCGATGCGGGCTTTCGGCGACAAGCTCAGGGACTGGATGCCGATTGAGGAAGAAGAAAAATCCGAAAAAATGAGTTTTATCAGGCGCATCAAAAGCCCCGAATTGATGGTGATGATCACCTCAATGACGCCGTTCATCCCGAACGGACTTGTGCCCTATCTGGCGGCGAGGACGAAACTGAGCTTCAGGGCCTTTCTGTTTTCGGTCAGCGCGGGATGCGCGCCGGGTCTTTTGCTTCTTTGCGCGGCCGGAAATCAGATTTTGAAAGGAAAATATCTCGAAGCCGGTATTTATGGCGCGGTTTTGGTGGCCTTCGTGCTGTTTTTGACCGTCAAACAGAAGCTCGTTTTGGCATTTGCGGAAAAAGTAAAATCGAAGTTCAAAAAAGGCGGAAAGCCCGGGAAGCCCATTTAATTTCGACCCGGCGGGAGCAATTCCCGCAGATAGTGAGGGGATACCACCATGAAGCGCACGCTCTCGGCCGTCTTTTTATTGATTTTGCTGTTTTTTACCGGATGCGCGTCTTCGGGCGAACCGGTGAAACCGACATTTTTGGATACAAAAATCAAATGGCCGGAATCGGGACTCGCGAAAAAACTGCCCGAACCGGAATTCGGGCAGCTTGCGGGCGTCACGGATGAGCCGGACCGGTTCTGCGCCGCTTTTGCGGATGTGTCGCAGGACGATTTACGGGGATATGTCAAACAGATTGAAATTTCGGGTTTCACCGTCGGCGCAGCGGCCTCCGACAAAGTGTATATGGGCATCGAGGTGTTTTCATACAGCGCCGAAAATGAAGAGGGTCTGATCTTTTCAATTTCCGGTACAGCCGGAACCTGCACGATCACGTTAAAAGAACCCTGAAAGAAGGGGAGATGTCAAAGAAATGAATGACGCGGAGAGAAGACGCGCGGTTTATCATTTTCAAAAGGCGGACCATCTGCCCCGGCTGGAGTTCGGGATTTGGAATTCGGCCAGAACCCGTTGGAAAAACGAGGGTTGGAACGGCGACGAAACCCTATTTAAAAACGACGAATCGGACGGGCTGACGACTCATCCGTTGGATTTAGGTTGGGTGGACGTCCCCGTTTTTCCCCGCTTTAAAGAAGAATTATTGAAAATCGAGGGAAACTATAAATTCGAGCGGTTTTATACGGGCGAAATCCGCATGTCGCCGGTTGATGTGCCGCCGGAGCGGGTCATGCCGGTATTTGTACAAGCGCCCGTGGAATCCAAGGACGACTGGTACAAGATCATCAAACCGCGCTTGGACCCCGAAACCCCCGAGAGATGGATTGATTTTGAACCCAAAATGGCACAGGTCAAAGCGGAATGCGACAGCGGCGAACGGCTGCTCGACGCCCGCTGCATCGGCGGCTATATGTATCTGCGTTCGCTTTGCGGGCCGGAAAAACTGCTGTATCTGTTTTACGACGCGCCCGAACTTTTGCACGATATGATGAAAACGTGGCTGAATCTGATGGTCACCTGTCTGACAAAGGTGCAGGACATTCAGCCCTTTTTCAAGTTTTTTATGGCGGAGGACATCGCCTATAAACAGCGCCCGCTGCTCTCTCCGAAGATGGCGGAAGAATTCTTGATGCCCTATTACCGGGACCTGATTCAGACGCTGAGGGCGGGGCAAAAAGAGTATATGCATGTCGAAGTCGATTCGGACGGAAACCCCGATCTTTTGCTGCCGTCATATATCAAAACCGGCTTCACGGTGTTTTCCCCCCTCGAAGTCGCGGCTGGCTGCGACCCCATTTTCATCGGCGACAAATACCCCGAACTCGCGCTTTACGGCGGGGTGGACAAACGAGTTTTGGCGCAGGGCAAAGAGCAGATCAAACGGGAGCTGGACCGGATCATCCCCTATATGATCAAAAGAAGGGGCTTTATCCCGAAATGCGACCACAGTGTCCCGGACGATGTCTCCTTTGAAAATTTCATGTTTTACCGCGAATACATAACCTCTATTGATAGTTTTTAATGAGCAAAAACAAAACCTGTCGGAAATGCATTTCCGACAGGTTTTGTGTCATCCTGAGCGCAGTCGAAGGATCTCGTTACCAACAAGCCATTATCAGCCCGAGATTCCTCGGCTGCGCGCACCGCGCTTCGCTCGGAATGACAATATTAAAACTTCACCGTCACCGAACCACCCGCCGGGACGAGCACCTTCTTAAAATCGACCAACTTCCGCTTCGTTGCATCGGCATATTTCAAAACCGAATATTTGGTATCGAACTTGCCGTTGTTTGTCAAGACGACGGTGTTTTCGTCTTTCCAGTTTTCCTTGATTTCGCTGTATGTCAGGCCGTGGCCGAACGGGTAGAGCGGGGAACCCTTGAAAAAGCGGTAGGTGCGGTTTTCCATGCTGTACTCGGTGAACGGCGGCAGGTCGTCCGCGCTGCGGTAAAATGTCACCGGAAGGCGTCCGCAGGGGCTGTATTTTCCGAATAAAAGCTCGGCGAGCGCGTCTCCGCCCTCCGCGCCCGGATAAAAGCATTGGATCACGGCATTGCAGGTCTCATCTGCGCGGCACAGGTTCAGGCAGCTGCCGCTGACGTTGACAAAGACCATCGGCTTTCCGAGCTTGATGATCTCCTCGAACAGCCGCTTTTGCACCGCGGGCAGTTCAAGATCGGGTTTGTCGCCGTGCGATTCGTTTTCCGGGGTCTCCTCACCTTCGAGCAAGGGGTTGATGCCCATGCACAAGATCACGACGTCACTGTGTTTCGCCGCGATAATCGCCTCGCGTAAGGGGTGTTCGAAATAGCGGGAGTGCTCCTCGTCCTGATAGATGTGGGTGCCGCGCGCATAAATCACATGTTCGGCGATATTTTGAATGCCCTCAAGCGGGGTGGTGTAGTGATCGGGCGTACCGTTGTAGTTGCCCAGCAGTACCGACAGATCGTCGGCGTTCGGGCCGATGACGGCATAGGTCTTATCAGTCGAGAGCGGAAGAATCCCATCGTTTTTACAGAGCACGATGCTCTCGCGGGACATTTGGCGCGCAAGCGCCTTATGCTCTTTGCAGGCGACAATGCTGTACGGGATGTCGTCATAGACGCACTTGTCAAACATGCCGAGCCGCAGCCGCGCTTCGAATAACCGCTCGACCGAGACCGTGATGGTCTCCTCGTCAAGCAGCCCCATCGCCGCCGAGGTCTTGAGCCATTTATAGGCATCGCCGCAGTTGAGGTCGCAGCCGTTTTTGACAGCCAACGCCGCGCTCTCGGCCTCGTTCGCGGTGACTTTGTGGGTCTTGTTGATGTCGCAGATCGCACCGCAGTCGGACACGACATAGCCGTCAAACCCGAATTCGCCGCGCAAGATGTCACCGAGCAGCCGTTTACTCGCGCAGCAGGGCTCGCCGAGCACGCGGTTATAAGCGCCCATCACGGCGGACGGGTGCGCGTGTTCGATGCAGTATTTGAACGCGAATAAATAGGTTTCGTATAAATCCTTTTCCGAGACGACGGCGTTAAAATGATGCCGTTCGGATTCGGGGCCGCTGTGAACGGCGTAGTGTTTCAGCGTCGCGTCGACTTTGCGGTAGACGGGGTCGTACCCCTGCATGCCGCGCACAAACGCCGCGCCCATTTTGGCGGTCAGCATCGGGTCTTCGCCGTAGGTCTCGTGGCCGCGTCCCCAGCGCGGGTCGCGGAAGATATTGATGTTCGGCGACCAGCAGGTCAGGCCCTGATAGACCCCGGTGTCGCCGAATTTGCGGTATTCGTTGTATTTCGCGCGCACCTCGTCGGAGATCACGCCGCCGACAGTTTCCATCAGCTCGTCGTCAAAGCTCGCCGCCATGGCGATGGATTGCGGAAAGACGGTGGCGGTTCCGGTGCGCGCCGCGCCGTGAAGCGCTTCGTTCCACCAGTTATAGGCGGGAATGCCGAGCCGGGGAATCGCAGGCGATTCATATTGCATTTGCGCCATTTTTTCGGGCAGAGTCATCTTTGCGACCAATTCTTTTGCGCGTTGTTTAAAGTCCATGTTACAACCTTCCTCCGTAATATTCGTCTTCCGCCTATTTTACGGGGTTCTCTTCGATATAACGCAAATGTGTTTGGTAATCCTCTTCATCCCGGATGATGTGGTCGTAAAACGATTTTTGCCATAATGAAAAGCCGATTTGTTTTGAAATGCGCCGTTTATATTGTTGAATAGTGACCGATATATTCGCCGTAGGGGCGATTCTAAATCGCCCGCTTTCCGATTCATTATCGACCGTTAAAATCATATGAATGTGATTTGGCATGATAACATATTTATCAACTAGGGTGTCCGAATAATCCGGAATTTGTTTGATTGATGATTCAACAATGATTCCATATTTCGATAAAACGATTTGCGGGGATGCGTCATCCGGGCGATAGAGAATCGCCTCTACGTCGATCTTTCCCAACAATTCTTTTCTTTGGTTTATGCAAATTGTGATGAAATACGTGCCATTACTTCCGTAATCAAAATTTGTTAATCGGTTAGGTTGTCTTTGCGGGAAATCATTCATGAATCATTCCCTCCGTCCATGCTTACGTTTGGCGGCGATTACGAATCGCCCCTACGTTATTAAGGCGAATTCATCCGATGAAAGTATAAATCGTGATTTGAAAATATTCAATATAAAAAAACGAATTTCGTTTTTTTGTTCGTAGTAGGGGCGATTCTCAATCGCCCGTCCGGATTTTATTTGGTTCCGATAATTTCCTTCGATTTTTCACCGCGGCGCTTGATGAACACCATCAATAAAACGACGGCAATCAACGGATAAATTGCCGAAAAAGTCAGCGCGGAACGAAGACCCAACTGTTCCGGCGTAAGACCCGCGCCGAGAGCCGATAAAAACGGAATTTCCGAAGCATGATCGACGAGCAATCCGGCTAACCACGGGCAAAATGCCGCACCGATATCGCCGCCGAGCGCGAGTATCGCAAACAGCCACGCGCCGCCGTTCGGGTACCGCTGCGAGCCCAGCACCAGCGTGCCCGGCCAGAACATGCCCACGGCAAGCCCTGTCAGCGCGCATCCCGCCAGATTCAACCATCCGGTATCCGAGAGCGCGGTCAGCGGGAAGCTGATGACCCCCGCGACAGCGCCGAACAGCATAAACTTCGCCGCATCAAGCTTATTTGAAAACAGACCGTAAATCAACCGCGACGTCCCCATCAGCAGCGCAAACATCAGCACGCCCGCATAATCACCCAGCAGTTTCGGCAGGTCCGCGGCCTTTTCCATAAACGTGGAACTCCATTGGAGCATCGTGCATTCCGCGCCCGCGCCGAATAACATGATCAAAAAGCACAGCCAAAAATCAATGCCGACCGCAATCTCCCGGGCTTGCTGTTTGGGTTGGGATTGAATATCCGGCAGCGGAACGCGCAGATATAAAATTAACGCCGCAATCGGAATCAGCGCCCACGCAGCCACGACCCATTGCCAGTTTGCGTCCCCGAACAAAAACAACGCAAGCGACGTCAGCATGATGACCGAGGCCTGCCCGAACGAATACACCGCATGTAAAAAAGACAGATTCCCGCTCTTGGATTTGTGCGGCAGCCGGTCGACCAGCGGGCTTGCCAGAATGTCATTGAGCCCGCCGCCCACCGAAAACAGCACCGCGGCAGCAATAAAACCGGGGTACGGTTTTCCGGTCAGCAGCGGCATGGCGGCAAAAAGCAAAAAGCCCCCGGCCGTCAGACCCATGGCAAGAGTCATAAAAGGCCGGAAACCGAATTTATCCGCCGCCTTGGAAAACAACAGATCGGTGCCGATGCGGACGATATAAATGACGCTGATCAGCGTCGCAAGCTGTAAATAAGTCAGTCCGAAGGATTCTCGCAGCAGCACGAACAGCAGAGGCCAGATGTTGGCCATCGCCGCCTGCGCGGCGGTGCCCAGATAGCAGGTACCCCTCGTCAGCCCGTAGCGCGGCTCCGGTTGCGTTGTCATGCGTACAGACCCTCACCGGGCCGGTATTGATCGCGCCTTCTCATAAACACGATCAACAGCACAACGGTGATGAGCGGATAGACGGTCGAAAAGCCGAGCGCGGAACGCAGCCCGAGCTGTTCCGGGGAAAGTCCCGCGCCGAGATTGGCTAAAAACGGGATCTTTGCGGCATTGTCGGCAAGCAGTCCCGACAGCCACGGACAGAAAGCCGCGCCGCAGTCGCCGCCGACCGCCAAAATCGCGAACAGCCACGCTCCGCCCCGGGGATACCGCTCCGAGGCGAGCACCAGCGTGCCGGGCCAGAGCATTCCTGCCCCGAAACCCGTCAGCGCGCAGCCGATCAAATTGAGCGCCGGGACATTTGAAAACGCGGTCAAAGGGTAAAACAGAATCGCCCCCGCCGCGCCCACGAGCATATATTTGACCAAATCAAATTTTTTGGAGAAAAGGCCGTGCAGCAGCCGGGAGAGCCCCAGCATCAGCGCAAACATCATAATGCCGGCATAATCGCCCAGCAGTTTCGGAAGCCCCACGGCTTGCTCCATAAACGCGGAGCTCCACTGCACCATCGTGCATTCGACGCCCGCGCCGAAAAAGATGATGAAAAAGCAGAGCGCGAAGTCAAATCCCTTGGCGATTTCACGGGAGGACTGTTTGGGATGCGCCTGAATGTCGGGCATCGGCGCGCGTAAGAACATTAAGAACTCAATAACCGGAACCAGCGCCCAGAAAGCCACAATCAGCTGCCAGCTCGCATTGCCGAACAGTTTTAAGGCCAACGACGTCAGCAGAATCACACCTGCCTGACCCCAGGCATACATCGAATGGAAAAAAGCCATATTGCCGCTTTTAGAATCGTTGGGGATCAGGTCGATCAGCGGACTTGTCAAAATTTCGGTCAGCCCGCCGCCCAGTGAAAAGACCACCGTCGCAGCGATAAAGCCGGGGTAGGGGTGATCGGTCAGCAGCGGAACCGCCGCGTACATCAGAAATCCGAGCGCGACAAGCCCCGACGAGAGAAGCAGGAAGGGGCGGAACCCGTGCTTATCGGCCGCCTTGGAAAATACCAGATCGGTGCCCAGCTGAACAATGAAGTTCAGACCCACCAGTGTTGCCAGCTCAACATAGGAAAGGCCGAAGGCCTCGCGGAAGAGGACAAAAAACAACGGCCAAAGATTGATTAAGGCCGCTTGGGCGACGTAAGATAAGTAACATGCCGTTTTGGTGATTCCGTAATGCGGCGCGCGTGAGTGTTTGACGGTGTCGGTCATGCCGGAGAATTCCTGTTCTGTATATTTAATTTATCCGAATAACTTCATGAACGCTTCGGCGTAGAGTTTGCCCATGAACGCGGAGCCGTTTTCGTTGGGATGCACGCCGTCCGCCGACCAGTGGAGCATGTCTTTTTCGACGCAGGCGGCGGCAAACAGCCCGTCGACCGGCACAAAGATGTCGGCGAATTCGCGCGCGAGTTTGCGGGTGATGCCGATTTTGGCGTCGAGGTCGATGCGGAAAAACTCTTTATCGGGCACCGGCAGCAAAAACTGCTCCAAAATCATGATTTTGGCGTTGGTCTTGGTTCTGATGTCGGTCAGAATCGAGCGGTAGTTATTTTCGAACTGGGCGTCGAGCAGCCAGTCGCGTTTCGGCGCATGGTGCCAGGTGTCATTGACGCCGATGTGGATCGAGACGAGATCGGGTTGAATGTCGACGCAGTCGGTCTTCCAGCGGGCGAGAAGGTCTTTGGTCTGGTCGCCGCTGATGCCGAGGTTGACAAATTCAAACATCTTATTCGGGTGCTGTTCTTGGATGTATTGGGCGGCATATTTCGGATAACCGGGCCCGAGGTCATGGGGATTGCTGCGGTCTCTGCCCGCGTCGGTGATGCTGTCGCCCTGGAACAGGATTTTCATAGAAATCGCTTCCTCTTTTATATGATTTATTTTAGCAAATTGCGGCGGACGCGCAATGCGCGTCTCTTCGGTATTTTATTGAATCAACGATTTTCCGGTCATCTCCGCCGGTTGTTTGATGCCCATGATCTGCAGCATGGTCGGTGCGATATCGCCGAGGACGCCGCCTTTTTCACGGAGCTTGCAGGGATACCCGACAACCATAAACGGGACGGGGTTTGTGGTGTGTGCGGTGAACGGCGAACCGTCCGGGTAGAGCATCTGCTCGCTGTTGCCGTGGTCTGCGGTGACCAGCGCCACGCCGCCGGCTTTGATGACCGCGTCCGTGACTTTGCCGACGCACTCGTCGACGGTCTTGACCGCCTTGACCGCCGCTTCGAACACGCCGGTGTGCCCGACCATGTCGCAGTTGGCAAAGTTCAGGATGATCGCGTCGTATTTTCCGCTTTGAATGCGCGTAACGACTTCGTCGGCAACGATATAGGCGCTCATTTCGGGTTGGAGGTCATAGGTCGCGACGTTCGGGCTGTCGATGAGTTTCCGGTCTTCTCCGTCGAACACGGTTTCTGTACCCGCGTTGAAAAAGAACGTGACGTGCGCGTATTTGGTGTATTCGGCGATGCGCAGCTGCTTCATATTGTGGTTCGCGACGATCTCGCCGAAGGTGTTGTCCATCGACTGGGGCTTGAACGCGACTTCGACGTTCGGCATGGTCGCGTCGTATTGGGTGAAACAGACGTAAAACGGCTTGATGAACTCTTTGCGCTTCCAGCCGTCGAACGCCGGGTCGACAAACGCGCGGGTGATCTCACGGGCGCGGTCGGGGCGGAAGTTGAAAAAGATAAAGCTGTCTTCGGCTTTCACCGGGCAGCCGCCGTTGACGACCGTCGGCACGATGAATTCGTCGGTGACTTCTTTTTCGTAGCTGTCTTTCATCGACTGCACGGCGTCTTTAACCGCAAGCCCGTCGGCATAGACCAGCGCGTTATAGGCCTTTTCGACGCGGTCCCACTTCTTTTCGCGATCCATCGCGTAATAACGTCCCGTGATCGTGGCGATTTTTCCGGCGCCGATCTCGCGCATTTTGTCTTCGAGTTCGGCGATTAAATCGACACCCGAGGTCGGGGAGACGTCGCGCCCGTCCATAAAACAATGCACGGCGACCTTGCCGAGCCCGTTTTTCTTCGCGAGTTCGAGCAAAGCGTATAAATGGGTGTTATGGCTGTGGACGCCGCCGTCCGAGACCAGTCCCGCCAGATGAAGCGTCGAACCGTTATTTTTGCAGTTTCTGATCGCGTCGAGCAGCACGGGGTTCGCGAAAAAGCCGCCGTCGTCGATTTCCTTGGAAATGCGGGTCAGTTCCTGATAGACGATCCGGCCCGCGCCGATGTTGGTGTGGCCGACTTCGCTGTTGCCCATCTGTCCGTCCGGCAAGCCGACCGAGAGGCCGGAAGCGCCGATATAGGTGTAGGGATTGCTCGCCATGAGCTTGTCGAGATTCGGGGTGTTGCCCAGAATCGCATTGCCGTAGGCGCTGTCGGATTTGCCGAAGCCGTCCATGATAATTAAAGTGATAGGTCTTTTCATTTCATTACTCCATGAAAACAGGGCAAACAGACGTTTGCCCCGAATTTGTTGATTTACTTGGTTGCTTCGACGATGACCGCGAAATCCGCCGGTTTCAATGCCGCGCCGCCGATCAGGCCGCCGTCGACATCGGGCTGAGCAAGCAGTCCCGCTGCGTTTTTGGCGTTCATCGAACCGCCGTATTGAACCGTCATCGCGTCGCCGTATTTCTTGCCGTAGAGTGCTGAGACGGTTGCGCGGATCACGCCGCAGACCTCGTTGGCCTGTTCGTCGGTCGCGGTTTTGCCGGTGCCGATCGCCCAAACGGGTTCATAGGCGATGATGATTTTCGCGAGTTCGTCCGCCGAGACGCCGCCGAGCGCGATCTTGGTCTGCATGGCGACGAATTCGTTGGTGACGCCCTGTTCGCGCTGTTCGAGCACTTCGCCCACGCAGACGATCACGTTGAGTCCTGCGTCGAGAGCGGCTCTGGTGCGTTTATTGACGGTCACGTCGGTCTCGCCGAAATAGGTTCTGCGCTCCGAATGGCCGATGATGACGTATTCGACGCCCATCTCTTTGAGCATGTCCGCCGAGATCTCGCCGGTGAACGCGCCGCTCTTTTCAAAGTGGCAGTTCTGCGCTCCGACTTTGACCGATGTACCCTTGACCGCGTCGAGCACCGGGGCGAGGTCGACAAACGGCACGCACAGCACCACGCCGCACGCAGCGTCCTTCACAAGCGGGACGATCTCCTTTGTGAGTGCCGCCGCTTCGGACGGGGTCTTGTTCATTTTCCAGTTGCCGGCGATGACCGGTCTGCGCAATTTTTTATTCATATTCATGATTCCTTTTGTGTAGGGGCGCGCATTGCGCGTCCGTTATTATTTATTTATCCAACAAACACGCGATGCCCGGCAGTTCGAGGCCTTCGATGAATTCGAGCGAGGCGCCGCCGCCGGTGGAAATGTGGGTCATCTTGTCGGCAAAGCCCATCTGCTCGACCGCAGCCGCGGAATCGCCGCCGCCGATGATCGAGACCGCGCCGGATTCGGCGACCGCCTTGGCGACCGCGCGGGTGCCCGCGGCGAAATTCGCCCATTCGGAGACGCCCATCGGGCCGTTCCAGATGATCGTGCCGGCGCCGGCAAGCGACTTGGAGAACAGTTCCTGTGTCTTTTCGCCGATATCGAGACCCATCCAGCCGTCCGGGATCGAGTCGGAGTAGATGCGCATAAACACGGAGTCCTCTTTATATTCTCTCGCGATGACGTTGTCGACCGGCAGCAGCAGGGCGACGTTCTTTTCGCGGGATTTTTTCACGATCTCGCGCGCCAGGTCGAGCTTGTCGTTTTCGCAGATGGAAGTCCCGACTTCGCATCCGAACGCCTTAAAGAAGGTGTAAGCCATACCGCCGCCGATGATCAGCATATCGACCTTTTCGAGCAGGGCATTGATGACGCCGATCTTGTCGCTGACTTTCGCGCCGCCCAGAATCGCGACGAACGGGCGTTTCGGATTTTCGAGCGCGCCGCCCATGATGGCGATTTCCTTTTGGATCAGATAGCCGCAGACCGCCGGCAGATACGCCGCGACGCCCGCGGTGGAGCTGTGGGCGCGGTGGGCGGTTCCGAACGCGTCGTTGACAAAGATTTCGGCCATCGAAGCCAGTTCTTTCGAAAATGCCGGGTCGTTTTTCTCTTCTTCGGCATGGAAACGGACGTTTTCAAGCAGCATCACATCGCCGTTTTTGAGCGCGGCGGCCTTAGCTTTGGCGTCGGGGCCGATGACGTCTTTCGCCATCGCGACCGGCTTGCCGAGCAGTTTGGAAAGGTGCGCGGCGACCGGCGCAAGCGTATACTTCATGTTGAACTCACCCTTGGGTCTGCCGAGGTGGGAGCACAGGATGACCTTTGCGCCTTTGGCGATCAGGTACTTGATGGTCGGCAGCGCTTCGACAATGCGTTTGTCGTCGGTGATGACGTTGTCTTTGAGCGGAACGTTAAAGTCGCAGCGGGCAAGTACGCGCTTTCCGGATACGTCGATATCCTCGACGGTTTTTTTGTTGAGATTCTGCATAAAAACAATCCTTTCATTCTCTAAAGGTATTTTAAGGCGGCTGCGTCTTTACGTTAAGGCGGTTCGCCTCTTAAAATCGGGGTGCGTGGTCGGTTTGGCCTCATAATTCACGACCATTTCCTATTAATTATACATATTTTTACCGATAAATCAATATCGAATTCATATCCGAAAAAATTTTTGAGGAGGTATCAAAGCCGGTTATAAAAGTTTCTTGAAGTTCTTTCATAAATATGTTAAAATGCAACTATAAATTTGCGCGGAGAGCGGGTTTACAGCACAATTGAAAAAGTCCCGATCTCCAAAGAAAGGGCGTATTGATATGGGTTTGATCAAAGCGGCGTTCGCGGCCGGCGGAGGCGTGCTTGCCGACCAGTGGCGCGAGTATTTTTACTGCGAATCCCTGACCGTCGACGTGCTGGTCGCCAAGGGCGTCAAACGTTCCGGCAAGAGGACTTCCAACACCAAGGGCACCGAAGACATCATCTCCAACGGCTCGATCATCGCGGTCAACGAAGGCCAGTGCATGATGATCGTGCAGCAGGGCGCCATCGTCGAATTCTGCGGCGAAGCGGGCGAATTCGTCTGGGATAACTCGACCGAACCCACGGTTTTATACGGCGGCTTCGGAAAAGGCATCGGCGATTCGTTCAAACGCTTCGGGCGCCGGTTCACCTTCGGCGGCGACGCGGCGAACGACCAGCGCGTGTATTTCTTCAACACCAAGGAGATCGTCGGCAACAAATACGGTACGCCGGCTCCGGTCCCGTTCCGCGTGGTCGATAAAAACATCGGCCTCGACGTTGACATCGCGATCCGCTGCAACGGCGAATTCTCCTATAAAGTCACAGACCCGATTATTTTCTATAAAAACGTGTGCGGCAACGTCGCCTCGGTCTATGTGCGCGAGACCATCGACAGCCAGCTCCGCACCGAACTGATGACGGCTTTGCAGCCCGCGTTTGCCAGAATCTCCGACATGGGCATCCGCTACAGCGCTCTGCCGCACCACACCGCGGAGCTCTCCGATGCGCTCAATGAAGTGCTGACCGAAAAATGGAGCGCCGCAAGAGGGATCTCCATTGCCTCCTTCGGCATCAACTCCGTTAAGGCCTCTGACGAAGACGAGATGATGATCAAGCAGCTGCAGAAAGCAGCGGTATTCCGCGACCCGACCATGGCGGCCGCGCAGATCGTCGGCGCGCAGGCGCAGGCGATGCAGGACGCCGCAAAGAACGAGGGCTCAGGCGGCGCGTTCATGGCGTTCGCGGGCATGAACATGGCCCAGAACGCGGGCGGCGTCAATGCCGCGTCTTTGTACGGAATGGGTCAGCAGCAGCAGAAAAAAGCGGCCGGCTGGGACTGCTCGTGCGGCGCGAAAGACAACGAAGGCAATTTCTGCGCCGAGTGCGGCAAACCGCGCGGCGACGGCTGGACTTGCTCGTGCGGAACCGCAAGCAACAAAGGCAAGTTCTGCGCAAACTGCGGCAAACCGAAGCCCGCGGGCGTTCCCCAGTATAAATGCGACAAATGCGGATGGGAGCCGGAAGATCCGACAAAGCCGCCCAAGTTCTGCCCCGACTGCGGCGATCCGTTCGGCGACGAGGATATTAAAAAATGAGCGGAGTTGATGACGTCAATCTCCAAAAGACCCTTGAGGAGACCGACGAAAAATGCCCGCAGTGCGCAGCCACGATCAGCTATGACCCCAAGACCGGAAAGCTGTCCTGCCCGTACTGCGGCTTCACCAAGCAAATTGTCGTCGAGGGAAAAGCCGACGACAGAGCCGAGGAACTGGTCTTCGCCGACGCGCGCAACGCCGAGACCAATTTCCAGTGGGGCACGGCCAAAAAGACGGTCATCTGCGAAAACTGCGGCGGCGAGTCGGTATATGACGCGCTGATGGTATCGGATGTCTGCCCTTACTGCGGTTCCAATCAGGTCACCGAGGCAAAGTCCGGCAACTCGATTCCCCCGAACGGCGTCGTGCCGTTCAGCATCTCCAAAGAGGATGCGGGGCAGAGATTCCAAAAATGGCTGAAAAAGCGCTGGTATGCCCCGTCCAAGGCCAAGAAGACCGCCAAAGAGGGCAAACTGACCGGGTTGTTTTTGCCGTATTGGACTTTTGACGCAAACACCTATACCGATTATACCGCGCAGGCCGGATATACCCGCACGGTCAGCAACGGAAAGACCAGCACGACGGTCACGACCTGGAAACCGGTCGCCGGCTTCTATTTCCGCCAAATCGACGATTTTCTCGTCAGCGCCTCGACCCACCACGACGCGGCACTCATGAAAAAAATCGAGCCGTATGACACCAACAACGCAAAAAAGTATGAACCGGAATTTCTGTCGGGATTCATCTCCGAGCGGTATTCGGTGGGACTTCGCCAGGGTTGGGAAAACGGCAAAGCCGGTATCGACAATTTGCTGAAGGATGAAATTTCAACCAAGATCAAGCGTGAAAAGCACGCCGATAAAGTCGCCTCGCTGCACACCACGACCACTTTTGACAGCATTACATACAAACATCTGATGCTGCCGATGTGGGTCTCGAATTTTGTCTACAAGGGCAAGGTCTACAGCTTTCTCGTCAACGGCCAGACCGGAAAAGTCGGCGGTAAATATCCGATCTCGGCGTTCCGCGTGATTTTGACCATCGTCATCATCCTTGCAATCGTCCTGCTGCTGTATTGGCTCAATCAAAACAGCCACGGCGGCGAAAGCGTTTACTTCAATTGACCTCCGCTTAATAGGGGGGTGCCCCATTTTCAAATGTTAAAATCATCTTATCCGACGCAATCGGCCTCCATGACATTTTCAACCGCTCTCTTTACGGTTTCCGGTTGAATAGGGAATAAGAAAAATCCTCACCTTCGGGGGATACAGGTCAATGGACAAATTGAGTTGGTCAATTCGCGTTCCGCTCTTAAAAAATAACATTATACGAAATCAACTGGGTCTTGCGCTGGGGATTCCGTTCGGCATATTGCTGATTATACTCATGCTTGTACAAGCCTGGGGCGGATTAGCAATAGTCGGCGAAACCCTTATTATGGGATTCTGTTTTGTGATGTTCATTTTCCGAGGCACCTACGATGTACAGTATGTGCTGGATGAAAAGGGCATCATCTGTGAAACCCAGAATCCGCAAAAAAAACGGGTGCGCCGCATGTCGGTCGCAACGGCGGTCATGGGGGCACTCACAGCCAATCCCACAGCCGTGGCAGCAGGTATATCGGCAGGGGCAGGCATCAAGCAGCGATTCCTTTGGAAACGAATTCGGAAAGCAAAATACCTGGACCGATCCGCAACTGTTATGATATATGCGGGCTTCGGAGAAACCGCAGCCGTGTTTTGTACGGAAAAACTATACGGCAGTACAAAAATTTATCCAAAGCATGGTTTTACGGAACGCTGAAAAATAGCATTCCGAGTTGACATGCTGATAAAGTAAAAATTTATTACTGCCGCACAATTGAATGATGCGTTTGGAGGTGGGTTATGTTTTGCTCTCACTGCGGAGGAATTATTCAAGAAGAAGAAAAATATTGCCCCAATTGCGGAATCTCGGTAAACAGTCAGGACGGCGGCACGTTTTACAGTGTATCCGCTCCGATGGGATTTTCGCCTAAAATCAACGATCCGGCCTTTGCGCAATACAAATGCAAAGCGGGAATCTGGTCCGTCCTTTTTGCGTTGATACTGGCTGTCATTGCACTCATCGCTTTTCCGATTTACGGAAAAGTAAGCGGGGAAATCGAGTGGCCGGATTCGTTGCTGTACGGTGGGGGCATCGGCGGCATGTTTCTGGTCATCGCATTCATTCAACTGATGAAGCGTGCGTTGGATAAGACCTGGGACGGTACTGTGGAGGAAAAGGAAACGTATCGGCAGCGCGAAGGAAAGGACAGTACAGGAATCCACACGTACTATGTCGTCAAGGTGCGCAAGGATTCGGGCGGCGTGAAGAAACACAAATGGCGCGATAAACCCGGGTTATACGACTATTACGCCGTCGGTGATCGGGTGCGTCACCACAAGGGCTTCTATTGCTACGAAAAATATGATAAAACCCGGGATGCAAAGATTATGTGCGCCGCCTGTATGACCTTTGTTGAAAAAGACAGAGATGTTTGCCCACGGTGTAAATGCCCGCTGTTAAAATGACCGGAAGATGAAAGGAGTTTTATTGATGAAAAAAATAATTTCAATGATACTGGCGGTCTGTATTCTGGCCGGTCTGCCGTTAATATTTGCGGGCTGTTTAAAAATCTATCCGCTTGCAAAAGGCACAAAAGCAACTGAAACCATTCAAACCAAAAAAGAATATACCTTCGGAAGCGCTGAAAAGATCGGGTGGGAACTGGAAATCCTCCCAAATACGTTTGATGACGAAATAAACCTTACCATGGCCGTACTGTCAAAAGAAGAAGCAGTGGCGTATCAAAACGACGCTTTTGAATTGATAGGTTCTCCTGTAAAAATTACTGCGGGCAGCGAGGACAGCATTCGCCTGAACCGACCGGTTACCGTCACGATGCGGATATCGGAGGAGTTGCGAATATCCCGGGAAAATGCCGACGATTATTTGGTCGGATATTACACCGGTGACGGATGGGAATACATATTCCCCGATTATATAAAAGCAGGAGACGGCTATATCGTTTTTGAAACCTACCATTTTTCATTGTTTGCAACCGTCAAATTGACCGATGCGGAGAAGGTAAAACTGTACGCAGAAAAAATGGCGTTGCAAACCTGGGAGGATGAGCAACGCGAAAAGGCAATGACGGAAAAACTCCAAACGATGTTTAACGAGTCCTTTGAAAAAATGGGCATTACCGATGAGTCAGTGCGGGGCAAGCTGTTTAATGCCATTGCCAAGGAAGCCGATTTCGGCACACTGACAGTTGCGGCCAAGCAGGGTGATCTTTCGGATTTTACCGCCAAATGCGGGGAAATGGCGTCAAATGCTTTAATCAAACACTTTGCGCTGACCGAAGATGATTTGGCCGAAAAACTCAGTGCCAAAGGCGCCGCTGTCACAACAGGCCTGCTCAAGGGCGCTGCGGCGGCGGCAAAAGGAGAGTACAAAGACGCCGCAAAAGAAATGGCGTCCGCTTTTATCGGATATTTTCCCGCCGGACGGGCGTATCAGGCGGCCATTGAGGTCACACAGGCGAGCATTGACACCTGGAAGGACTACGAGTTGGACGCCGCCTATCAAAGTTATGCGGGAACAACGAAAAACGGACAATATGGCTATAAAGTGAGCCCGGGCGACTGGGCGGCTTTGGAGATTCAAATGCGGGGTTATCTCAACCGCCTCCAGAGCGAAGCGAAAGACCGTTATTGTGAAGCAAACGGGATTTCCCACAGCGAACTGGACAAAGATGAGCAGCTTTGCCTTAAAATCGAAAACGAAGCGTCACTCACATTAAAAAAGATGTTTGAACGCCGTTTGGCGGCTGAGCTGGAAATTGCAAAAAAAGAAAAAAAATACGGAAACATTATTGAGGGCTTTGAAAAGAGCGGTCTTTTAAAACGCGGTTCATTGGGTTTTGACGGAATGGACGTACAGGATCGGCTGCGTTCTCTGTTTGCCGCCAGGCGAGCGATTCTGGAACTGTTCGGCGGCAGTATGCCCGTGCTGAGCGCCGGAGATAGCGCAGAAAACAATCTGAATCAGGCCATCGGAATGTGGCTTTCCTATGGGACAAAAAACCGGGGAGAGTTTTATCAATGGCTTAAGGAAAAGGGTTATAATAAAAGATCCGAGGTTTTGACGGATGCGGGCGCCGCATGGATGCTCAGCGGCACAAATATAAACAAGACTGAATCCATTACCGAAGAAATGGTCAAGGCAAATGACCGGATTACCGCTCACAGCTATGAAATTTATCCCGGCGGCGGAAGTTTGTCAACAACAAAAAAATGGATGGATGAAAAGGAATACACGGTAAGTGCCTCCTTTGCTTTTACCGTACCGGAACGCATAAAGCCGGGAGAAGAGTTTGAAATTACACTCTCAGCGGCAGACGCCGGTTCAAATAACCCTGACGCTTATATTCAACATGGCATTCAAGCGGTCGTATGGGTAAATTACGGCGGGAGTTGGTTCCAAACGGATTCCCTGACGGCTGCAACCGAAACTTTCCGGCTCAGCGACAGCCCGTCCGCATCAGTGATGAAAGCAGAAACAACATCCAAATTCACCGCTCCGGCCAAAGCAGACGGTTTTACAATCGTATTTTCGATTACCGGCGGTGACGCCCCCGGGAAAATGGTCATCCATTACGATTACGAGTTTTCCGAAAACGGCGGTTAAATGAACAGCGTGATTACAAGCGATTCTTGATTTGCCTATGCGATTTTTAAAAAAGCTGAATGATAACAAACGGGCGCGGATTTCCGCGCCCGTTTTTATACTGTGGGAACGGTCTTGACCATTCCGTTTTACTACAACGATGAATTTTTAAAAATTAACGGGCGAACGAAGTTCGCCCCTACATTTAAAATCGAACAGATTTTTAGAAACGCGCGGAATTATTTGACTTTCGCCCGTTTTTTGCTTTTTTGAATACGGGTTTCGATTCGGAAAACACTATCTTGACGCATGAACGTCAAGAAATCCTTTAGGAGTGTTTATAAATTTATGAATCCTTTTGAATTGAAACCGAACGCCGTCGAAGACGGCATCATGGACTGGGCGACCATCTATCCGAAACCCTACTGTAAAATGACGGTCGATCCTTATACAAAAGTCCGCATCATTTTGATGAACGGTATCGAGGTGGAAGCCGTGATGTTCAAACATCAGCTCCACCGCCACACCCAAAACGAAGATATCCGCCGTGAGATCGCGTTGACCCGTCAGGTCGAACAGCAGCAGCAAAAGATCATCAACTGGCTCAAACTGATCGACGAAACCCAGCTCGAGACGACCATCGGCTACGAGCACGTCGCGGTCGACCTGACCGCGTGGCTTGCGCAGAACGAACCCGACAATTATGTCAAGCAGGCGCTCGATTTCGCCCTGCTCGAGGACTTTGACCACCTTTACCGCTTCTCGAACCTGCTCGATCTGGACTCCCAGATTCCCGCGCAGAACCTTGTCAAGAGTTACGTCGACATCACGCCCGGGCGCCCGACCATCGCCGAGCACCGCCACCCGTTCGACGCGGTGCGCTATAACGTCGACTTCAAAAAAGCCGACGTGCGCACGATGCTGAACACGATGATCATCACCGCCGGCGAACAGCAGACGATGAACTTCTATATGAACCTCGGCAACACCTATTATAACGACCTCGGGCGCAAACTCTATCAGGAGATCGCGATGATCGAGGAAGAGCACGTCACCCATTACGGTTCGCTGCTCGACCCGAAATCCACCTGGCTCGAGGGCGCTTTGCTGCACGAATACGTCGAGTGCTATCTCTATTATTCGTTCGCGCAGTATGAGACCGACACCGAAGTGAAAGCCCTTTGGAATATGTTCTTTGAACAGGAAGTCTCCCATCTGCATCGGACCGCCGATCTCCTCACAAAGTATGAGGGCAAGGACTGGCAGCAGGTCATCCCCGACGGCGAATTCCCGAAACTGCTGGATTTCCATGACACCAAGGAATACGTCCGCCAGATTTTGGGCAGCCAGATCCTGCTCACGGCGAAAATGGAACAGTATGTCGACGTCAACACCCTGCCGGTCAATTATCAGTATTTCTGGTATCAGGACCGCGTGAATCACGACGTCTGCAACGTGGCAAGCCACAAGGTCGTCGCCGACCACCAGAATCAGTATCAGATCGACTATCGCGCCGAGGGCAAAGCAAATCCGGTCGCCGAACTCACCGACCGAAAAACAGACAACACCGACATCGCCCGCAAGCAGACCGCAGGCGTGAGCGGCTCAAAGTAAGTAAATTAGGAGTAAACCATGGGTATCGCAACTTCTGTCATTGATAAATATCAAACCTGCATCGATGTCTGCACCAAATGCGCGCAGTCCTGCAAGGAATGCCAGGTCGCATGTTTAAAAGAACCCGATGTCAAAAACCGGCTTAAGTGCATCGGAATTCTCTCGGAATGTGCCTGTTTATGTACGGAATCCGCGTCATTTATGGCGACGGACGCCAAATATGCCAAGGACGTATGCAAACTCTGCGCGACGATCTGCGAGGACTGCGCAAACGAGTGCGGCATGTTCAAAGAGGACCACTGCGTCAAGTGCGCGACCGAATGCCGCACCTGCGCGGACGAATGCAGAATGATGGCAAAATAATACCGGGTGACGCGGTTTCGTTTTCATTGCGTCCGTAGGGGCGATTCGCAATCGCCCGCAAGATGGCAAAGACGTTCGGGCGATTACGAATCGCCCCTACGCGCGTTAATCCAATAAAAATGCGGCGGGGAAACTCCCCGCCGCATTACATAACATCAATTACTTCTCCACCCGTACGATGTTGGGATCGGTGAAAATGTCGTATTCGTCGTAACTCGTCGTCGAGAATTCCGAGATCACCGCGCCGGTCTTGCCCGAGGCGAACCAGTGCCTGGCGTTCGGATAAATCGTGTATTGTTCACCCGGCAGCAGCTTCACCTCATGCCAGACGGTCATGTACGGCTTGTACTTTTCGGACGGCATAAACGCCGGGGACGCGGTCGCTTCGCCCTCGACATAGAGATACACTTCGCCGTAACGGCAGCGGAAGGTCTCCTCTTTGCCGTCATATTTGATATCGGCCATCGGCGCGTGGCGGTGTTCGGGGCAGAGTTGCCCGGGCAGCAGCACCATCTCTTTAGCGCAGCACTTTTTGGTGTTGACGTAGGTGATGATCTCAAGTCCGATTTGGCGGATGTCGCCGAGCCCGAAATCGGCGACTTCAAGGTTTTCCTTTTCGGCGTCGGTCAGAACGATATGCGCCGTTTCGTAAAATTTCAGGGCTTCTTTTTTGATCTGTTCGCGTGTGATTTTATCCATTGCGTTTTCTCTCCCCGATAAATTTTTCGGTCTCGGCTGCGGTTTTGATTCCGGCGGTCGCGCCGACAGCGGTCACGCTGCATGCGCCGACGCCGTTTGCGAATTCGACGCGCTTTTTTACGTCCCAGCCGCTTGCAAGCCCGTATAAATAACCCGCGCAGAACGCGTCGCCCGCGCCGGTCGTGTCGGCGGGATTGTCAATCAAGAACGGTGCCATAACAAAGGGTTTTTCGCCCACGAAATCAACATACGCGCCTTTGGAGCCCATTTTCAAAATGATGTCGCGGCTGCCGAGTTTCCGTAACGCCGCAACCACTTTTTCGGGTTCGCGCTCGCCGACGATCATCGCGGCTTCGTCGATGCTCGGCATAAATAAATCAAGATAGGGCAGGGTGGGCTGCACGAGCCGATCCCAGTACCCGCGCGGGTCCCAGGCGGTGTCCATCACGGTGAATTTTCCGGCCGCTTTAGCGGCTTTCATATAGTCGGCGCAGGGTTGTCCGTCGAGCGAAAAGTTCAATCCGCAGCCCGCGACAAACACGATGTCGACCTTGGCGGTCAGTTCGGCGGGGATTTCGGAGGTCTTAAAATCCGCAGCGGAGCCGGGGCTGTATAAAAAGCTGCGTTCACCCGACGACGCAATAATCACGACCGAGGTGGTGGTCGCAACCGAACCGGTGACCACGCCGGAGATATCGACGCCCGGTTCGGAGAGCTCTTTTTTGACCATGTCGCCGAACGCGTCCGCGCCGACTTTACAGGCGACAAACGGCTTTGCGCCGAGCTTGGCTAACGAGATGGCGCAGTTGGTCGCGCAACCCCCGGTATGAACTTCGACGCCGCCCTTGGCGATGACAAGCGTCCCTAACGGAGGCAGTTCGTCGACCGGCTTTAAAATGACGTCGGCAGTGACGCTGCCGATGCAGAGGATTTTTTTCATGCGGTTACCGTCTTTCTTTTTTGGATAAGCATTGAATAAAAAATAAAGAATGTCAATCAAAGGCGATTTCCCATCGCAACGGTTTCCATTTTACCCTATGGGGTGTTTTTCGTCAATATTTTTCCTACATTTTTCTCGGGCGACGCGCCTTATACGCGGGCGACTAATGCATCCTTACGGTTATATACAAATTGTAGGGCGGGATGCATCGAACCGTAGCGGTTCGTTTCATCCCACCGTGCGGACGAACAGTGTTCTTTCGCAAAAAGCATTCGTTCTTCAAACAAGTGGTCTCATGATTTTTCGCGGGAGGTATCTCTCCTCCGTCATTGCGAGGATTTTCCCTGTAGGGCGCGGCATCCCTGACGCGCCGCGTGGATTTACACGCCGCGTGGATTTACGCGCCGCCGTTTTTCGTAGGGGCGCGCATTG
>DAOPZJ010000028.1:0-16004 GCA_035353335.1 Oscillospiraceae bacterium
ATCTTCAAACGCGCTTTATTTTTGGCGTCGGCGTCGGTGCCGATATCGGTGCCGTCATCACCGCTTTGGCTGTATGAAATATTCGCGTCCGAAAAGGGGAAGAGTTCCGTTAAGCCGCTCGCTAAATTGGGGCAGCAGGGGAACACGGCATTGCCTTCGGAGTCCGTTGACATTTTGATCGTGAGCGTGCCGTCGCTGTTCAGGATGTAATTATCCGAACCCAGCCAGCATTCGAGGTAGCACTGCTGCGAACCGAACAGCATGTCAACTAAGAAATTGATGGTCTCTTTCGGCTGAGGCGTATCCGCAGTCATGGCAAAACCTCTGATTTCAGTGGATATCATCTGCGGGTATTCGGGATTCAAAGTGAATACTTCGGTGCAGTTTATATAATCATAATAAGGAACATATCTCGAAGCCAACATGCCGGAATTGAATAATTCATCGATTTGCTCCGCATTCTTCCATGCAAGCGACTTGTAATTATTTAACTTCTGTATATACTCCAGCGCGCCGGCAGCGGCGGGTTTTGTCAGCCAGTCCACATAACAATCCGCAGTCGGATCATAACTGAACGGAGTGTATTCGTCGGTTCCGGGGAAAAGCCCGAAAGCGTTCAGAATATCCGTCACACCCGAAAATACGGAACTGTCGACAGGGTATCCATTTTTCTTTCTGTAATTCTCAGCGAAAGCGAGGAATGAATTGAGATCGGTCACGGTGACTCCGGCTGTCAGCAGCGCTTCGTCATGAAAAACACGGGCTTTTAGTACCCCCTCGGAAACAGAAGCCGGAATCGCATAAATGTGACCTTTCACTTTAAAGAGGGATTTGAAGTCTTCGGGCAGGGAATTCCAAACCGGATTATCGGCAAGATAATCGTCTAAAGGAATATAAGATTCAGGTAAATAATGAACAGATGATTTATTAACTGATCTCAGGCTCGATGAACCGCTGCCGCTTTTATTGGCTTCACCATAATTCCCGAAGATGTTAATATTAACGCCGTACCGCTCGGACATGTCGTCCAGCCATTTCTGCTTGGCCTCTTCGGCGTTTGGCGCTCCGGTATATTTAAAAAAATCCGGCGCGATGAGATTAATGGACTTGGGGTAATCACCTGATTTTTCGATGAGTTCTTTCGGAAGGGAGGTTGTGGTTACCGATCCGCAGCCGGACAGAAGCAGCAGGCCGCAGATGAACAGAGATACAGCGAGTTTAAAAAGTTTCTTCATGATTGTTCCCCTTTTCATATTAACTTTACGTTTTAAACTTTACACTTTCCACTTCGAAATGTAATAAGAATCCCCCCACCGTTGCAGGTGGGACGGAATCCCCCCACCACTGTAAGGTGTCAAGAAGAATTGCAAGCAATTCTTCCGGGAAATTCACATTGTGAATTTCCTTCCCTCCCCTTTAACAAGGGAGGTAAGTTAATCGTAATAATAGGCGGTTTTTTTGCCGATGGCGGCGTTTATTTGGTCGAGCAAGGCATTGCCGCCGTTGTTGAACATCTCTTTCCGGTAATTATCTACGACTTGCTGGACCGTATATTCGGAGCTCGTCATCGCATCTTTGATGCAGTCCCTATACAGCGTCATGATGTAATTATCGTTTTTCACGGCTGTGTTAATGCTATTAAAAATAGTTGTTTGGTAAAACGCCGGAACTTCGACGATCGATCCCTTTTTAAATGAATCATACAGAATTGTGAATCGGTCATTTTGTATACCCGCTTCGGTTTCCGATCCTTTACCGATAACGCCGTTTTGGCTGAAAAAGACATTCGCATCCGAATAGGGGAAAATATCTGACATGCCGCCGGTTAAATTCGGCATGGGAGGGTATGAAAAACTTCCGTCGGCGTTTTGCGGCATTTTGACTGTGACGGTTCCGTCGCTGTTCAGGACATAGTTGTCGGAAGCACCCAGCCAGCATTCGAGGTAATTTTCTTTGCTGCCGAACAGCATATTCAGAAACTGATTGATGGTTTCTTTGGGCTGCGGAGTGTCTTTGGTCATTGCAAAACCATCCACGGAGGTAAGGGCGATCTGCGGGTATTCGGGATTTAAAGTAAACAGTTCGGCGCAGTTTTCATAATCGAAGTACTGAACATAAAATGTGCAGGTTGTGCCATCATTAAAATCCTGATATACATTCACAGAAAAATCACCGAAGCTGACAGACAATGCGCCCGCTTGATAAAGCGCCCGAAGATATTCAAGCATGTCAACGGCGGCGCCTTTTGTTAAAAAATCCACACAGCAATTTTCGGCGGGATCATAACTAAACGGGGTTTCATTCATATTATAAAGCCCGAACGCGTTTAAAAGGTCGGTTAAACCCGTCAGATAATAAGAAATGAGAGCGGTTTTACCGGTTGATTGTGTATATGCTTTCGCAAAATCACTGAATGATTCGAGATCGGCAACGGCAATTCCGGCCTCTTTTAATGCCTCATCTTTGATCATGCGGGCGTTTTGCGCCCGAAATACATTGGCAGGTATCGCATAAATATGTCCGTCAATTTTAAAAGCGTCTTTTAACTCATCGGGCAGGGATTGCCAAACCGGATTATCGGCAAGATAATCGTCTAACGGCAGGAGTTGATTCATCGTATAACTCGATATTTGCGAAGAACGGAGTTCCATTAAACCCGCAAATGCGGTTTTTCCGTTTAACACATCTTGTATTTGGGGTATAACGGAATTATCATATACTCCATCTTTGTAAAAACATGAGGTTACCTTTAATTTAACACCGTATCGAAGAGATATGTCCTCCAACCAGTCCTCTTTATATTGTTCGGCTTTTTCCGAATCGGCTGTAAAAAAATCAAGAGCGAGGATATTTATGGTTGATACCTGACCGGTTTTTGGATTCAAAATGCCCGGCAGCGATGTTGAGGCGGTTCCGCAGCCGGACAGCAGCATCAGACAACAGGTGAAAAGTGAAATAAGGAGTTTTATATGGTTTTTCATAATTTTTGCTCCTGTACTATGAAATTTTCAATATCAGTTCCTACCATTCATATGATATATACAAATTATGACATTAAATGGTTAATTCTGTGATATTTTCGTGAAGCAAACGGAAATAAAACAATAGGGTTTCTCCGCTGATAAACCGGCGGCTGATTATTCTGTCCCCGATTTATATCGGAAAACCGCCGGGGCGGGAAAGGCGCGCGGGTAAGTTTGAGGACAGCAGTGTTTATGACCGGCAACATACCGCCTGCCTTTACAGAATCGGCGGATTATGGTATAATAAATTAAATATTTTGGGAAAGGCGAGTGGCGTCGATGCAGAAGTTCAGCGAGCTGGAATACAAGCGTCCTTCGATCAAAACGACCAAGAAAAAATACGCCGCACTGCTCAAAGAATTCAAGGCGGCGGCCGACTATGAACACGCAAAAGCCGCCTATTTGAAAATCGACGAATTCGACGCAGAATTGTCCACGACGTTCGTCATCGCCAGCGTGCGCAATACGATGAACACCGCCGATGAATTTTACGACGGCGAGATGAAATTTCTAAACCGCGCCGCGCCCTCGCTGATCCCCCTGCAGAAAAAAATGCTGACGGCGTTGCTCAATACGAAATTCCGCCCGGATTTTGAAAAAGAATTCGGAACACATATGTTCTCCGACCCCGAGATCGATTTGAAACTCGCGAATAAAAAAATCATATTCAACTTGATGCGCGAGAGCTTTTTGTGCAACGACTATAAAAAAGCGGCGGCGGCCTGCAGCGCCGATTTCCGCGGCGAGAAGTGCAATTTTTACGGTCTTTTAAAGCATATGGAAGCGGCGGACCGCGAGGAGCGCAAAGAGGCGTTTTTGGCATGGGGCAACCTATATAAAAACGCGGCACCCAAACTGGACAAGATCTATAATAAATTGGTCAAACTGCGCAGAAAGATGGCTAAAAAACTCAAACTGCGCGATTATATCGAGATGGCCTATCTCGGCAAGCACCGGGTCGATTATACCCGTGACGATGTGGCGAAATTCCGCGAGCAGGTGGTCAAATACCTCGTTCCGGCCTGCGAGCAGCTGCGTCAAAAGCAAGCCGAGCGCATCGGCGTAGAAAAGCTGAAATATTATGACGAGACCTTTTTCTTCCCCGACGGCAACCCGAATCCGGTCGGAACCGCCAAAGAGCTGGTTGAAAAGGCGCAGAAGATGTACCGCGAACTCAGCCCCGAGAGCGGCGAGTTTTTCGACTTTATGGTCGAATACGAGCTGTTTGACCTCGAGACGAGGCCGGGAAAACATCTGGGCGGCTACTGCACCTCGCTTTCCGAGTATAAAGCTCCGTTCATCTTCTCGAATTTCAACGGCACTTCCGCCGACGTCGACGTGCTGACCCATGAGGCCGGACATGCCCTCGAGGGGTATCTCGCCTCCCGCTGTCAGCCGATCCCGGCATATTATATCTCCACGAGCGAGATCAACGAGATCCATTCGATGTCGATGGAGCATTTCACCTATCCGTGGATGGAGAGCTTCTTCGGCGAAAACGCCGACAAATACCGCTTTGCCCATCTCACGCAGGCGCTGCTCACGATTCCCTATATCGTCTGCGTCGACGAGTTCCAACATAAAGTGTTTGAAGCCGATAAGACCGACGCCGGGAGCCGCCGGAAGATCTGGCATGAGCTTGAGCAAAAATATCTGCCGTGGCGCGATTACGACGGGTTCGATTTCCTCGAAGAGGGCGGTTTCTGGATGCAGAAACAGCACATCTTCCTCTATCCGTTTTACTATATCGACTACTCGCTTGCCGCGATGGGCGCTTTCGAGTTTTATCAGAAGATGCTCGCCGACCGAAAAGCCGCCTGGGAGGGCTATCTCAACCTCTGCAAAGCCGGTGGAAGCAAGGGCTATTTCGAACTGCTGAAACTGGCCGGATTGTCCAACCCCTTTGAGGAGGGGACGGTTCAGAAGATCGTCGAAACCGTGATGGACGAGATCGGCAAAGCTGAGAAGCAATATTCAAAATGAGAATTTTGGGCATCGATCCGGGCTATGCGACCGTCGGGACCGGCATCGTGGATTATTGCAATCCGAAATTCTGTCTGGTCGGCTACGGCGCGGTGCTGACGCCGCCGGGGATTTTGATGCAGCGGCGGCTGGAGATGATCTACGACGAGCTGACGGAGCTGATCGTAAAATATCAGCCCGACTGCGCCGCCGTCGAGGAGCTCTTTTTCACGAATAACTCCAAGACCGCCATTGCCGTGGCGCAGGCGCGCGGCGTCGTATGTCTGGCATTGCAAAAGAGCGGAACGCCGATGTTCGAATATACGCCTTTACAGGTCAAATCGTCGGTCACGGGCTACGGAAAAGCCGAAAAAGCACAGGTCATGGAGATGACGCGGATGATACTCGGGATGGAAAAAGCCGCAAAACCCGACGACGCCGCCGACGCGCTGGCGCTGGCCGTCTGCCACGCCCATTCATCGGGGTCCGCCATCGCCGCCATTTACCGCAATCACAAATAAACGTGTGTTAGAAAAATAGATTTATCAAACGCACTACGAGAGGATGGCTATCCATAGATGTTTTATTGCCTCAACGGAACCCTGATTCATAAAGACACCTCAAGCGCCGTGATCGACTGCGGCGGCGTAGGGTTTTTGTGCCACTGCTCGCTGAACACGGTCAAAAAGCTGCCGAAAATCGATGAAAACGCCTTTTTGTTCACGCATCTTTGCGTCAAAGAGGACGCGTTGGATTTATACGGCTTCGCCGATCATGCGGAACTCGACTGTTTTAAACTTTTGATCGGCATCTCGGGCGTCGGCGCGAAATCGGCGCTCTCGGTGCTTTCGGAACTTGACAGCGACAAATTCGCGCTGTGCATCGCGGCGGGGGATTATAAACGCTTGCAAAAAGCGCAGGGCATCGGTCAAAAGACCGCCCAGCGCATCGTGTTGGAACTCAAAGACAAGGTCGGCGGGGTCGGCGGGACAAACGCGGAACTGATCGAAGCCATCACCGCAGAGACCGGAAACGCGATGGAAGAAGCCATCGCGGCGCTGGTTTCGCTCGGTTACGGAAGAACCGACGCGGCGGCGGTTGTGGCGAAATATGACCGGAATATGCCGGTCGAGGACATGATCCGCCACGGTCTGAAAGAACTCTCCGGGAAGTTTTAAAGTTTGAAGATTCTTTATCGAACTTATCTGCGAAAGGACGGTCCAATCAATGCCCTTTAACGACCATTTCGAAAACGAATTCGAAGACCGCTTCGTCAGCCCTGTGAGCCAGGGCGAGGAAGTCGACAACGACAACAAGCTGCGCCCGAAAACGCTGCTCGAATATATCGGCCAGACCACCGCGAAGGAAAATCTCGCGGTCTTTATCGAGGCGGCGAAAAAACGCGCCGAACCGCTCGACCACTGCCTGTTATACGGCCCTCCGGGTCTCGGGAAAACCACGCTGGCTTGCATTATCGCAAATGAATTAGGGGTTAATATCCGCGTGACCTCGGGCCCCGCGATCGAGCGCCCGGGCGATCTTGCGGCGCTGCTCACCAACCTCGCGGCGGGTGATGTGCTGTTCATCGACGAGATTCACCGCCTCTCCCGCAGCGTCGAGGAGGTTTTATATCCCGCGATGGAGGACTACGGGCTCGACATCATCATCGGAAAAGGCCCGGCGGCGCGCTCCATCCGGGTCGATCTGCAAAAATTCACGCTGATCGGCGCGACCACCAGAGCCGGACAGCTGACTTCACCGCTGCGCGACCGGTTCGGCATCAATCTGCGCCTTGAACTCTATACCAAAGAGGAACTCTGCGCCATCGTCACCCGCAGCGCCGGGATTTTGGGCATTCCCTGCGACCGCAGCGGAGCCGTCGAGATCGCCGGACGAAGCAGAGGGACGCCGCGTATCGCAAACCGCCTGTTAAAACGCCTGCGCGATTTCGCGGAAGTCGAGGGCGAAGGCGTGATCGACAAAAAG
Organism: Oscillospiraceae bacterium; assembly: GCA_035353335.1. Classification (NCBI taxonomy): domain Bacteria; kingdom Bacillati; phylum Bacillota; class Clostridia; order Eubacteriales; family Oscillospiraceae; species Oscillospiraceae bacterium. The sequence goes on from DAOPZJ010000028.1 coordinate 6,972, forward strand.
CTCGCCGATATGGCGCTTTCCCGCCTGGAAATCGACGAACTCGGTTTGGATACCATCGACCGCAGAATGTTAAAACTGATCGTCACCTCCTACGGCGGCGGCCCGGTCGGCCTTGAGACCCTTGCGGCGGCGGTCGGCGAAGAATCCATCACCCTTGAAGACGTCTACGAGCCGTATCTGATGCAGATCGGATTTTTATCCCGCACCCCGCGCGGCAGATGCATCACCCCGGCGGCCTGCCGTCATCTCGGCATTCAAATGCCCGGCAATTCAATGCCCGGCCAACAATCATTACTATGAGAATTGCGAACGAACACACCGAATACAAACTGCTCGACGCGTCGGGCGGGGAACGCCTCGAAGATTGGAACGGGGTTGTTTTGATTCGCCCCGACCCTCAGGTACTCTGGAATACGCCGAAAACCGACTCCCGCTGGAAAACGGCGGCGGCGCGCTATGTGCGCTCGAGCACCGGCGGCGGTTCGTGGGAAATGCGCCAAAAAGTCCCCGACGTCTGGCAGATGCGCTATAAGGATTTAAAATTTAATCTCAAGCCGATGGGCTTTAAGCACACCGGCGTATTTCCCGAACAGGCCGTCAACTGGGATCTGAGCCGGAAGATCATCGCCAAAGCGGACAAGCCGTTTCCGGTGCTGAATCTGTTTGCTTACACCGGCGGCGCGACGCTGGCCTGTTTGGCCGAAGGCGCGGAAGTTGTGCATGTCGACGCGTCCAAGGGCATGGTGGCGTGGGGCAGGGAGAACGCCGAAATCTCGGGACTTGCGAACGCCAAATGCCGTTGGATCGTGGACGACTGTTTAAAGTTTGTCGAACGCGAAACGCGGCGCGGCAGCAAATATCGCGGCATCATCATGGATCCGCCGTCTTACGGGCGCGGCCCGAACGGCGAGGTCTGGCAGCTGGAATCGAAGATCCATGAATTTGTCGCCTCCTGCGCAAACCTCTTGGCAGACGACGCGGAATTTGTTATGATAAACTCCTACACGACCGGGCTTGCCCCCTCCGCGGTGGCCTACCTGCTCGGTGTGGAGATCGCGAAAAAGCGCGGCGGAAAGGTCTCCGCCGAAGAGATCGGCCTGCCCGTGGAGAGCACGGGATTGATTCTGCCCTGCGGCGGCACGGCAATTTGGACGGCAAGATAGATGAACGAAGCAATCGTATTTGACCATGTCGATTTTGAATATGACCCGAACGAACCGGTCATCCGCGACCTCTCGCTGACAATCAGCGAGGGGGAATTTGTCGCGGTGCTCGGACACAACGGCAGCGGCAAATCGACGCTCGCCAAATTGATCAACGCGATACTGGTGCCCTCCTGCGGCAAGGTGACCGTGTTCGGAATGGACACCGCCGACGAAAAACTGACGAACGAGATCCGCAAAAACGCGGGCATGGTCTTTCAAAACCCGGATAACCAGATCGTCGCGACCAGCGTAGAGGAAGACACCGCTTTCGCGCCCGAAAACCTCGGCGTCCCGCCGCCCGAAATCCGCAAGCGCGTGGACACCGCGCTCGATGAAGTCGGAATGCGCGAATACGCCGACAGGCCGCCCTATAAACTCTCGGGCGGTCAGAAACAGCGGGTTGCCATCGCGGGTATTCTCGCGATGAACCCGAAAATTTTAATCCTGGACGAACCGACCGCCATGCTCGATCCCAAAGGCCGCAAAGAGGTCATGACGACCATCAAGCGGCTGAATGCGTCGGGCATCACGGTGGTGTTCGTGACCCACTATATGGACGAGGCCGCCAAAGCCGAACGAGTTTTGGTGATGGACAGGGGCGTTTTGATGCGCGACTGCCCGCCGAGAACCCTGTTTTCCGAAGCCGACTTTCTGCGCTCACTCGGGCTCGATATTCCTCCGGCGGCCAAACTCGCCGAAGAACTGAAAAAATCCGGCCTTCCGATTCAAAAGACGGTGTTAAACGCAACCGAGTGCGCTGAGGAGATTGCGGCGCTGATCGGGGGCAAAATTTGAAAGATAAATCTTTCAAATTGGGGAGTTTTGTCCTTTACACCTGATATCAGATCAAAAATCTTTGCCAAGTCGGACAAAACATCCCGGCTTCTGCGAAAGGAGGGATAGAAGAATGTCGATAATCAGCGTCAAAGACCTCACCCATATCTACAGCCCCGGCACGCCGTTCGCTCAAACGGCGCTCGACAGGGTCAGCTTTGACGTGGAAAAAGGCGAATTCTTGGGCGTGATCGGGCACACCGGCAGCGGAAAATCGACGCTGATGCAGATGCTGAACGGCCTTTTAAAGCCCACAGGCGGCGAGATCGGTTTTAACGGCGAAAACATCCAGGCCAAGGGCTACAAGCTGCACGAGCTGCGCTTTGCGGTCGGCATGGTCTTTCAATATCCCGAATATCAGCTTTTCGAGGAGACCGTCTATAAAGACATCGCGTTCGGCCCGAAAAACATGGGGCTCAAGCCCGATGAGATCGACCGCAGAGTCCGCAGAGCGGCGCAGTTTTGCGGCCTGCGGGATGAACTCTTGGAACGGTCGCCGTTTGAGCTCTCGGGCGGTCAGAAACGCCGCGCGGCGATTGCGGGCGTGATTGCCATGGAGCCGAAAGTTCTGATTTTGGACGAACCTGCGGCGGGCCTTGACCCCGGCGGACGCGAGCGGATTTTGGATCAAATTAAGAATTACCGTGAGCAGACAGGCTCAACGGTGCTGCTCGTCAGCCATTCGATGGAGGAAATCGCGAAATACTGCGAAAAGGTGCTGGTGCTCGAAAAGGGCAGGGTTCTTCTGCACGACAGCACCAAAGCCGTGTTTGCGCGCGCCGATTTATTGCACGACACCGGTCTGGATATCCCCGAGATCACGAAAGTGCTGTTAAAACTGCGGGAGATGGGCTATGACGCGGATTGTTCCGCCTATACGCTCGAAGCCGCCCGCGACGAGGTGCTCCGCTTAATACGAAACGGGGGTGGAGTTTGATCTTTTTGGTTGAACTAAAAAAGACCAAACATCCCAAAATCTACGAAAGGATGGTTTTAAAGCGTGCTTAGAGACATCACCCTCGGCCAGTTCGTCCCCGGAAAATCGTTCATTCACAAGCTTGACGCGCGCTTCAAAACCGTGCTGATCATCACGTTCACGGTGTTGGTTTTTTTGGCGAAAAACTTCGCTTCCATGGCATTGGTCGCCGTTTTGTTGATCGGTGCATCCGCCGCTTCGCGAATCTCCGCCAAATTGTTGATCAGAAGTTTTAAGCCGCTGCTTCCTTTTATCCTCTTCACCGTGATTTTGAATATGTTTTACGTCGAAGGGCAGATTTTATGGCAGTTCTGGGTGTTGAAGATCACCAAAGAGGGGTTACTGCTCAGCGCGATGATGGCGATGCGCATCATCTTTATGCTGCTCGGCGGTTCGCTGTTGACCTTCACAACCTCGCCGATCGTTTTGACCGACGCGCTCGAACGGCTGATGAAGCCGCTTTCGTGGATCAAAGTGCCCGTACACGACATCGCGATGATGATGACGATCGCTCTGCGGTTTATCCCGACGCTGATCGACGAGACCGAGAAGATCATGAACGCCCAGAAAGCGCGCGGCGCGGACCTTGAGAGCGGCGGGCCCTTGAAACGGGCCAAAGCGCTGATTCCGATTTTGGTGCCGCTGTTTGTGTCGGCGTTCAAGCGCGCGGACGAACTCGCACTCGCGATGGAATGCCGCTGCTATACAGGCGGAAAAGGCAGAACGCGCCTGAAACAGATGAAAGCCACTTCACTCGACGCCTATGCGGCCTTGCTGACGGCTGCGGTCACGGCGGGAGTGATCTGGCTGAACGCCGTTTTGCCTTCGGTGATCCCCAAATGAGCATGAAAAACTTCAAGGTCACCATCGCCTTCGACGGCGGCAATTACGGCGGCTGGCAGATTCAGCAAAACAGCATGACGATTCAGCAGGCGGTGCAGGATTCGATCAAAAAGGTCCTGAAGACCCGGCACAAAGTCACCGGCTGCGGCCGGACCGATGCCGGCGTACATGCGAACGGATACGTCTTCAGTTTCAAAACCGAGAGCGACATCCCCGAAAAAGGGCTGTTTAAAGCGCTGCACATCGCGCTGCCCGACGATATCGCGGTGCTTGAGGTCAAAGAGGTCGGCCTCGATTTCTCGGCGCAGTTCTCGGCGGTGGCAAAGCAGTACATGTACCAGTTCACGAACACCGAAAGCCGGAACCCGTTTTTAGACCGTTATTCCCTGCACTACGAATACCCGATGGACGACAAACTCATGGACGAGGCGGCAAAGCATTTTCTCGGGCACCATGATTTTTCGGCGTTCTGCGCTTCGGGCGCGCAGAACGTGACCAGCGACCGGAGGATATACCGCTCCGAGGTGATCCGGGACGGCGACATCGTGCGGTATTACGTCGCCGGAAACGGGTTTTTATACAATATGGTCCGCATCATGGCGGGCACCTTGTTATATGTCTCGGCGGGCAAGATCAAAGCCGATTCGATTCCGGGCATCATCGCCTCGGGCGACCGGGAGCGGGCGGGCAAGACGCTGCCGCCGCACGGGCTTTACCTGGACAAGGTTTTCTATGATATCATTTCGCATGAAAAAGAAAGCTGAAGCTTTCATTAACGACGATGAGAAAGGGGCCGGGAATCGTGGAGGAGAATGACGAAAAGAGCATAGAACAGCGTCAAAAACGCGGCAGCAAAAAACGCCGGAAAATCAAACTCAGGCGTTTTATTCTGCTGTTGCTCGCTGCAGCCGTCATCGTTTTGATCGCGCTGAACTGGGACCGGCTCTCACCGGTGGCGATTTTGCAGCGCATTCAGGCGGCAGAGAACGGCGCGGGCGTCGTCATTGAATATCCCGCCGACATCGCGGGACAGGAAATCGCGGCCATTTCCGGGTTCGGAAGCGGCGGCATTCTCGCGGCGAATTCGGGCTGTTTCCTGTTGCGCGCCGATAACGCGCTCTATTACCGGTACGCGATGGCTTCAACGACGGCGGCAATCGGCGACAAATCTGCTCTGATTTACGAAAAAGGCGGCACGAAATTTCAATTTTTCAACGCCGAAGGCCGGGTATTTGAACAGGAGAGCGCCGATAAAATCGTCCGAATGGCATGCGCAAAAAACGGCAGTTACGCGCTCCTGACCGCGCCGAGCGAATATTCGTCCAAACTGACCATCTTTTCAAGTTCCCATAAGGAGATGTTCTCGCAGTTTTTCAAGACCCCGAACCTGACCCGGATCGCTCTGAACAGCAGCGCAAAGTATTGCGCGGTGATCGTGACGGAGACAGCAAACGGACAGCTCAGCAGCAATCTCACGGTTTATGATACGGGAAAACCCGATCCGGTGTTCACCCGGAGCTTCACCGGGTTGTTGGCGCTGGATATGAAATACTGCGATGACGGCGGGCTTGTGATCGTCTTTGACCGTGCCGCCGTGCGCCTGAACGCCGGAAACGAAGCTGTGTGGCAGGCTGATTACACCGGGCTTGCGGCTTTTTCCGTGTCCGCGGACGGCACTGTCGGGCTGCTGTCAGACAACCCGGAGGGCGTCGGCTGCACTTTAAGCGTTTATAACGCGAAGGGGATCGTGTGGACGGCACAGGTTCCCGGACAATCCAAAGGATTAACGGTCCGGGATGAAAAAGCTGTTTGTATTTCAGGCAGCAAGCTCATACTGCTTGATGAAGCCGGAAAAATCGCGGGTTCGGAAGACTGTTCTTTGGATACGAATGCCGCGGTTTTGGGAGATCGTTTTATCATTTTCGCGGGGAAAGATAAAATTTCGCGCGTTTCTCTCTCCTCTTTACAAAAACCCTCCGGGACGTCTTCTTAAAACAGCAGATGACGCTTGCAAAAAAGCGGACAGTGGTATAAAATGTTATTTGTGCGCTTATGCGCGCATACGGTTTTTGGAACCGAAAGAGATACGCGTGAGAGGTGGAAGAGTAAATGTCGGTCGTCGACATCGTCATCGTGCTGATTGTCATTCTCAGTGTGATCATTGGGTTTAAACGCGGCTTTGTCAAGACCTTGGTCGGCCTTGTCAGTCTGGTGCTGGCTTTTGTCATCGCCTATACGTTTTCGCCGCCGATTTCCGAAAAGCTGTACGACGGCTACCTCGAAAAGAAATTGTCCGCTGCGCTGGGGTTTGACCTCGGCGGAGAAGAAGCCGAGACCGCAGTATCCGAAACGGCAGGTTCACAGACCAGCAGGTTATTGTTTTTGGGCGGAACGACTGTTTTCGTTGCGCCGAGACTCGCCTCGACGTTCGACATCAATAAACTCAAGAATGTTGAGGGGATCATCGCGAAACTCGATCCCGGCCTCGTCGCAAAAATGAACCCGGACGAGATGCAGAGACTCGTCAACTTCCTGTGTTCCACGGCCTGCGCCAATAAGTCGATTTCGTCCTGCGTGAGCGCATATAATAAAAAGTATGGTACGTCGATCGACCCCACACCGATTTTAAAAGCCGCAGGCGTGAGCGGAAGCGCCAAAATCCCGGCGGCGATCAGCATGCTGGGCGTGAAAGTGGACGTCAAAAATCCGATTCTGAACGTACAGAAAAAGAATGAGGCCGCCGCCGTGGCTGCAAAAGCAGCATCCTCCAAGGCGTCTTCCAAATCATCGTCAAAAGCTTCGTCAAAGTCATCCGGGACTTCAAACGTCTCTTCGGGTTCGAGGAGCAGTTCATCAAAGACGTCAAAGGCCTCAAAGGCCTCAGCCGCTTCCCCATCGGCGCCGTCAAAAATCACCTCGCCGCCCACCGCGACGGAAGTCACTTCCGCAAGCGATGTGATCACCGACACGGTCAACGGCTACACCCAGGATCTGCTCGCGACCGCGAGACAGGCCGCGCGCACCATCGCGGTCAAACTGGTCAGCTGCCTGGTTTTTGTCGTGATGTTTCTCTTGATTCGACTGATTTTGATGTTGTTTGCCAGACTGTTAAGCGGTATAATAGATAAGATACCGATCGTCAGCGGCGTCAACAAGCTGCTCGGCGGTATACTCGGCATTGCGGGCGGGCTGATTGTCTCGGCGGTGCTTGTCGTCGGGTTTGTCAGTGTCTCACCGTTGATCACAAACGATAAATACGTTCGGGCGGTCGACAATTCGCTCGCCTGCAGAACGGCGGCAAAGCTGATTTACGGGGACGGCAGCGGCGACGATACCGTGACGGTCGGCAATTCGGGCTCACAAGAGGAATCTTTCAATGAAGACGATTTCGATTTCAATGAGGAGGATTTCGACTTCACCGAAGAAAGCGTTGAATCCGGCGTATCCGCGGGCTGAAAGGGGAACGGCGTTGACCATACCAAACATACTTTCCATCTTCAGAATCGTCCTGATTCCGATCTATGCCTGGTTTTATTTTTCCGATTATAAAAGCGGCGCTTTGATCGCGGGCATCGTATTGACCGTCTCGGGCCTGACCGATCTGTTTGACGGCGCGATCGCGCGGAAATTCAACCAGATCAGCGAACTCGGCAAAGTGCTCGACCCGATCGCCGACAAACTGACTCAGGTGGCCGTGTTTATCTGCCTGTTCTTTAAATTTCCGTATCTGCTTCCCCTGTTTTGCTTTATTGTCTATAAAGAGATTCTCATGCTGTCGGGGGGGCTTGTGGTCCTGAAGAAGGGTTTTGTGGTAACCGCAAAATGGTGGGGAAAAACCACGACGTTTTTGATTTACTGCGCGGTGGCGGCGTTCACGTTTTTCCCCGGTCTGCCGAGAGCCGCGATTCTCGCGATATCCGCTCTGCTGCTTGCGATGCTGGCGTTTTCGATGTGGGGTTATTCAGAGATCCTGGTCGGCGTGTTCGCGAAGTCCGCGCTGACCGGCAGAGCATTAAAAGACATCGCTCAGGAAACCTATTGATGAAAGGATTCATTCATGCTTTGCAGCAGATGTAAGAAAAGACCCGCCGTTGTTTTCATCAGCAAAATCGAGGGCGAGAAAAAGACCAACGAGGGCCTTTGTTTGGTTTGCGCCAAAGAACTCGGCATCCCGCAGGTCAACGATATTATCAGCAAAATGGGCATTTCCGATGACGACCTCGAGGAGATGTCCGAGCAGCTCGGCGAGATGATGGGCCCGCAGGAAGATGAGTCCGCAGACGGCGCGTCTCCGGGCGGTTCGGCGACGTTTCCCTCGTTTTTGCGCGGAATGATGAGCAAAAACCCCGAGCCGGGAAAACAGCAGGAACCCAAAACCGGTGCGGCGAAGGCACAGCCGAAAGACCCGCAGCAGGAGCAAAACGCAAAACGGAAGTTTTTGAACAGCTACTGCACGAATTTCACCAAACAGGCGCGCGACGGCGGGTTCGACCGGATCATCGGCCGTGACCGCGAGATCGGGCGCATGATCCAGATCCTATCCCGCCGCACCAAGAACAACCCCTGTCTGATCGGCGAACCCGGCGTGGGCAAAACCGCGATCGTCGAGGGGCTTGCGCAGCGCATCATCGCGGGTGATGTGCCGTTCGTGCTCCGCCAAAAAGACGTTTATCTGCTTGATCTGACCGCGCTGGTGGCCGGAACGCAATTCCGCGGCCAGTTTGAGGCGCGGGTGAAAGCACTGCTCGATGAAGTCAAAGCCGACGGCAACATCATCCTGTTCATTGACGAGGTGCATAACCTCGCGGGCGCGGGCGACACCGCCGACGGCGCGATGAACGCCGCCAACCTGATGAAACCTGCGCTCTCGCGCGGTGAGATTCAGGTCATCGGCGCGACCACCTTCAAGGAATATCGCAAGCACATCGAAAAGGACGCTGCTCTTGAGCGGCGTTTCCAGCCGGTCGTGATCGACGAGCCTTCGGTCGACGAGACGGTGAACGTGCTGTCGGGTTTAAAGAGTTATTACGAAAAATTTCACGGCGTCTCGGTGGACGAATCGCTGATCAGAACCGCCGTCGAGCTGTCGGAACGTTATATCAACGACCGGTTTTTGCCGGATAAAGCCATCGACCTGCTCGATGAGGCCGCCGCCTGCGCGTCGCTGCGCGACCC
>DAOPZJ010000028.1:16104-35561 GCA_035353335.1 Oscillospiraceae bacterium
GAGCTCTGGACGGGTATCGACGCGGGCAAGATCGCCGAGAGCGATATTCAAAAACTGTCCGACCTCGAATCCCGGCTCAAAGAGCGTGTGATCGGGCAGGATGAAGCCGTTGAAGCGTTGGCAAGAGCCATGCGCAGAGGCCGAATCCGCCTTTATGAAAAAAACCGCCCGGTGTCGTTTATCTTCGCGGGCCCGACCGGCGTCGGCAAAACCGAATTAGTCAAGGTGCTCTCTGCGGCGCTGTTCGACACGCCCGACAACATGATCCGAATCGACATGTCGGAGTATATGGAAAAGCACGCGGTTTCGCGTTTGGTCGGTTCGCCTCCGGGTTATGTCGGCTACGACGAAGCCGGGCAGCTGACCGAAAAAGTGCGCAGAAAGCCCCACAGCGTGGTATTGTTTGACGAGATCGAAAAAGCGCACCCCGACATCATGCATATTCTGCTGCAGATCCTCGACGACGGCCGCATCACCGACGCGCAGGGCCGAAACGTCGATTTCTCCAATACGGTCATTGTCATGACGACCAACGCCGGTTCCGATACGATGGGCACCGGACTCGGATTCGCCAAATCGACGAACCAGCTCGCGGCCGAAAAAGTGCAGAAGGCGCTTTCGGAGTTTTTGCGTCCCGAATTTTTGGGCCGCGTGGACGAGGTCATCATCTTCTCGCCGCTTTCGGAGGAAACCTTGGTCAAAATCGCTGATTTGATGCTGTCCGATATTAAAAAGGGGCTTGCTTCGCAGGGTACCGAATTCGGATGGAGCAAAGCGGTCAGCGAAAAACTGGCGCATATGTCGGCGGGCAGTAAATTCGGCGCACGCGAACTGCGCAAGAATCTGCGCAAGCAGGTCGAGGATAAGATCGGCGACGCAGTCATGCGAGACGGCGCGCACATGCCGACTTTTATCAATCTCGACGTCGTGAACGACGAAATTTTCGTATTATGTGAATAATAAATTTAAATTTTGCTTTTCGGGGGGAGGGTATTTTATATGAATATGATTTTAAAAAAGGTCTGTTTGGTCGGCGACTCGGTCGCAAGGGGCGTCATTTTTGACGCGGTGCGCGGAAAATATGTCTTTTTGAAAAACTGCTTTGCTAATATTATCGGCGCAGAAACCGGTATTGAGATCGAGAATTTTGCCAAATTCGGCTGTACCGTCGAAGCCGCCGAAAGAATCGTTGAAAAGAACGCCAATAAAATCGCGAACACCGAATATTGTGTACTCGAGATCGGTGGAAACGACTGCGATTTTGAATGGGCCAAGATCGCCGAAACCCCGGATGACGATCATTTCCCCAATACCCCGATGGATCGGTTTATCACGGGGTATACGGCCATCATCGAAAAGATCAAAGCCCTCGGCAGCAAACCGGTGGTGCTCTCTCTGCCTCCGCTGGACGCCAAAAAGTATTTTGCCTGGATCAGCCGAGGCGTCAGCAAGGAAAACATTTTAAAATGGCTCGGCGGCAGCGAGCAGTACATTTATCGCTGGCATGAGATGTACAACCTGCAAGTCGCCAACCTTGCAAAGAAGCTCGACGTGCTGTTCATCGACATCCGAAGCATCTTTTTGCAGGAGAAAAACTACGAGCGGCTGCTATGTGAAGACGGCATCCACCCCAACGAGGAGGGTCACCGCCTGATTTCCAACGCCATCGAGTCCGCGCTGACAACCGCTCCCGCGAGCACTTTTGCGTAAAACAGGGGCTGGTTATTCGTTTTTGTTTGGATATTCGTTTCGGAGTTTAACTTCTAAATCGCTGTTAAAACCATTAAAGTACGTTCCATCTTTTAGCATTTTTTCGAATGTTGGATATGAAACAGGAGAAAGAATATTGAAGAAGTAACGTTCTTTTTGGTTTGCTTCTTTCAATTTTTCATTGAGTTTTTCGAAGTGCTTTTGTGCATCAATCATCTTTGAGTAGTTTTCTCGTACAGTGTCATTGTCTGCTTTCGTTTCAATAACAATGATATTGTTGTCCACTTTAATAAAAAAGTCCGGATTGAACTCTTTTGGGCTGGTACCTCTTTTGAGCACATATGTTATTGAGTAAAAGGCTACATCTCGTGATTTTATCCAGCAGTCGATTTTTTCCGCAACTTCTTTCTTTGTCAGCATTTCCACAAATTTACGCTCTGGTTCTTGGCTTACAACTACAATACTTTGCGGAGTTTTAAAATCGTAGACATTTATTTGCCTTAACTGCTTACCCTGTAACTCTGCTTGCATATACTTAAAAATGCTATATTGCTCAGCTTCTAATTCGTTGCTTACATCGGAAGAATAAAAAACTGTGCGATTATTTCTTAGCGTAGAGTAACTACTGGATGAATTGCGCATATCGCTTGTTCTAATAGTTATAAATTCATTTGCTTTATTCCTATACCCGGCAGAAGTCCGTTTTTTTCTCAATAACCCTGTAAACTTACCATTTATTTTCAAAACATTATCTTCAATCAGATTATCGCCAACTATGTTTGCAAGTTTCATACACTTTTTTATATAATCAACGATCTGGTCATAAGTTGGCAACTTCTCCAACTCTGTTTTGCCATCAGTATAAATAACTTCCTCTTGTATTCCACGAAGAGTTGCTTCTCTGTTTCTTCTTTGATACTGTTTGACAATTTTTTCAGCGATTTCTTCAATAGTCATTGTTTCTCTTTTTATTTGATAATTTTTATTGTAAGTATTATTCTGTGTGTCTATATATGTGGTAGATTTATCAATTATCTCTCTTTGTGTAATAAGATCTAACGGCTTATCAATATCGAAAGTTTCTTCTTTGCCGTATTCGTCATTGATTTCTTCATACAATTCCTTTTCATAGTTTAAATTTGATACCGTGAAATTATACTTTGAACGCTCGCCACTACCGATGATACTAGCTGTTAATACTTGTTCAGTTTCGAGAACTTCATCGACAATCGTTTTAATGTTCTTGCTCCAATTTGAATGGTTAAAAACAATAACCTTTGGTTGTGCATCCGCCCAAAGCGGTTTCCGCAGTCCGCGTCCTAAAACCTGTGATACAAGAAGTTTTGAGTTAAACGCCCTGTCCTCCCAAGGGACAATTTGGAAAACATTTTTAACATCCCAACCTTCTGTAAGCATTGAAACTGAAATTATCCACTCAATGCCGCAGTCTTTTTCATCAACATTTTTCAATATTTGAATATTCTTTTTGTGGTCTTTATGTGAAGTTACGATTAAAACTTTTTTCTCAACGCTTTCTCTCGGCTCTTTTGTAAACTCTGCCAAGAAGTCGAGAAAGTTTTCCATAAGATTTTTCGCACCATCAATCTTTGCGGTGACAATAATCGATAATGGAGTGATATGCGGATACTTCGCTTTCATTTCATTGTGGTTTTGTAATATCTTTTGAAACTTTTCGTAACTACCATCATTGGTATCTTCCGCTACATAGTCAACTTTTTTTACAATTTTTTCGTTTATTGCTTGACGAAGTGAATATCTGAATATAACATCGGCGAAGTAATCATTATCCTTGTATGCCGTTCCTGTAAATCCTAAATGGCATTTAAATCCATAAAATTCATCCTGCACGAATTCTTTCCACTTCTTGATAGCGGTATCTTTGTCAGCAGGCGAATTATATGCGTGATGAACCTCATCACTTAAAACAAGTGTATCAGCACCGGTCATAGTGAAACTGTCCTTAATGGATGAACCGGTGTTCTCATAAACAGCATGGATATTTTCAATACAAATATTATTTTCTTGCACAGTTGAGTTTGCATCAATAATCCGTATTGGCAGTTTAGCATATTTGTCGGGAACAACATTTAATAATTCGCTTCTTGTAATCAATGCTTGAAATTTTTCTGTAAGCCCATTTTCGATTGTAAGTGAGGGGCATAAAACAAGAACTCGTTTAACCAGACCAAGGAGTAACGCTATATGTGCAATGCCAAACATTACATAGCTTTTGCCACTACCTGTTGCCATATCAATTACTCCGGACAACATATCTGGCAACTGCACACTTTTATATAGTTTATCCAGTGTTCCGTAAGCATCTTGCATGTCAATATTGTTTTCAAAGTTTTCTTTTAGTAGGTCTTTTACGGTTATATATTTACCAGACGCCAAATATATAATTGCCGTTTTAATTGCTTCTTTTTGATATTCTCTATCTTGGCATAAAATATCCAGATATCCGTCCCAATCGTCCATATCAAACTTACTGCGGTCATAATTTTTATTGACCGACAGTACTAAGCTTTTTATATCAATTTTCTGTATCCCTTGCATTACAATACCTCTAATACTTCTACAAACTCGTTGCCGAAGATATCTATGTATACTACTTTCAATTTATTGCTTTTTAAATCTTCTTTTCTAATTTCAATCTTATATTTACCGGTTGTCTTATCTTTAATTTCATCAGCAAAAAAGTAATCTTGCATTATAAAGTTCTTATCATTTGTACTGTCAATAAGCACCGTAGCAAGGATATTTTCTTTATCTGCCTGTATTGTTTCAGAAATGCAATTATCTATATACAATACAATTTTATTAGCTTGCTTTTCGATATGACTTTCGATTTGCGGAACCTCGTTGAAGTAAAAGCCGATTGAATTATCAATAGAATTGATTTTGTCTTTACTCTTCGGCTGATTTAGTTTCTTAAATTCGATTTTATGTAGGTCTTTAATATATTGATAAGGAATTTTCAAGAAGAAGTATTTGGTATTAGATCCTATGGGTTTATAATAATCCCCAACAATATCAAAGTTTAATTCTGGAGCAACTATATAAAATTTTTCTCCAATTTTTTCGCCAATGGTTTTATGCAGTTCATTAATAAAGTTTTCATCAACTGCTGCATTATTCACAAAATCTTGCCATTCGTAAATCTTAACCCAATCACCACGGCGTTTACCATCCATAAGAACACCGCTTATTTTTTTGCTTGCTTTCTCTATTTGAAAAAGTTCGGAAACAAAATCTACATACTTTTGCCGTTCCATCTCAAAAACCTTTTTAAGGTCATAACAACCAGCATTAACTACTGCAAACGGTTGACGATTTGGAAGGGTGAGTAAACGCTTTTGGGTCGTGTAAATTGCAAGTTTACCAATATCTACGCCGATCCAGCGGCGATTGAGTCTTTCTGCAACGTTAAGTGTTGTTCCACTCCCTGCAAAGAAGTCCATTACTAAATCGCCTTCGTTTGTAGTAGACTTAATAATTCTTTCAAGAAGTTTTTCTGGCTTTTGTGTTGGATAATTCATAATTTCAGGCGAGTTTACAATAGTTTGAAAGCTTGCAATATCAAGCCACACATCTGCCACTGGAATGCCCTTTGCCTCGTCTAAATACTTTCTTCTTTCTTTTGTTATGGTTTTAAATTGTCTACCATTTTCGTCTATTGAAGAAAATCTTTTTAATTGTTCTTTTGAATAGGGCAAAAATTCCTTATTAAAAATACGGGTTTCGCTTTTTGAGTAGTAAAGGATAGTATCATGACCACGTATAAAATTATCAGTTAAACTCTTATATCCCGAAATGCCACTTAATTGCCAAATAATTTCTCTTTGAAAATTGTTTTTTCCGAACACTTCATCCATTACAATTTTAATATAATGAACCATCTTATTATCCAAATGGACAAATATACTTCCATCATTTGATAATATTTCTCGAGCCACAATGAGTCTTTGGCGAATAAACTCAATAAACTCTGCACCTTTAATCTTATCACTATATGCTTTTGCACCATCTTTATTTACAAATTCATCTTCAGTGGCAAAAGGTGGGTCAATGTAAATAAGTTTCACTTTACCTTTTACTTTATTTTTTATGAGTTCATCTTTATTATCGAACATAGTTTTTAACGCTTGAAAATTATCGCCAAAAATCAAAAGGTTCTGCCAATCGTCTATATCTCTTTCGCCGAAGACTTTTTCAATTTGGAATGGTACGCCTTGTGGTTCTTCGCCAACCGCCAATACTTGTTCTTTCGGCATTTTACCCTTATAAGTCAATTCATACTCTTTGTGGTTCACAGGGAACAAAATATCTTGATACTCGGCAGGCAGCTGTTTTCCTTGTTGTAACAACGAAATAATCTGTTCGATGTTTTTATCCATTGTTTACCTCCTCACTGAATTCATCGGATATTCAACTTAAAACAGTATCACTGCTAACACTGATTTATATTATCATAAATGCAAATTTTTCGCAATATTACTTCTCCTATTTATAATATGATACCCGATTTTTGTTGACTTTTTACGTTTTGATGATATAATAATGGTGTAAATGCGCAGACGGAGAGAGTACCCGGTGTTAAACGCGAAAGAGAGAGCGCTCGGCGGCTGAAAGGCGCTCGCGAAACAAAACCGGCGAAGTTCACTCCCGAGCAGTGCATCCGAACTGAAAATCAAAGTAAGATGTACCGGCTTCCCGCCGTTATCGGGATCAAGAGCCCCGTGACATTCATGGGGAATTTAGGTGGTACCGCGGAGCGCGCTTCGTCCTATTTCGGATCGAGCGCGCTTATTAATTTTTACTTTAAATTTTTAAACCTTGTTGAAGGGATGAAGTCACATGGAAACAAATATCAGGCAAGTGTCCGAACAGCTGAAACAGCGGCTTGAAGCGGCCAAGGACTCGGCAGCGGTCGAACAGATCCGCGTGGAGTTTTTGGGCAAAAAGGGGCAGATCACGGAACTGTTGAAACTGCTCAAAGACGCCGAGGGCGAAGCAAAACGTGAACTCGGGCAGCAGATTAACGAGCTGAAAAAGCAGGCCGAAGCCGACATCGAAAAGGCGCAGGCCGACGTCACCGCCGCCGAACAGCAAGCGCTCGTCGACAACGCGGAGCAATACGATGTGACTCTGCCGGCACAGGCTGAACTCGGCTCCTATCACCCGATCACGCTGATTCAAAAAGAGGTCGAGGAGATCTTTGCGAGCATGGGCTTCACGATTGAGGACTATGCCGAAGTCACCGATGATTATAACTGCTTTGAGGCCTTGAATATCCCGAAACACCATCCCGCCCGCGATATGCAGGATACGTTTTATCTCTCGAACGGGCAGGTGCTGAAGACCCATACCTCAGCCGCCCAGAACACGATCATGCGCAAATACGGCGCGCCGCTGCGCGCCGTATTCCCGAGCCGGTGTTTCCGCAACGAGGCCACCGACGCGAGCCACGAGAACACCTTCTTTCAGATGGAGGGCATGATGATCGACACCGACATCTCGATCTCAAACCTCATCTATTTCATGAAGACGATGCTGTCCGAGGTGTTCAAGCGCGACGTCAAAGTGCGTCTTCGCCCGGGCTTCTTCCCGTTCGTCGAACCCGGTTTCGAGCTCGACATCAACTGCCTGATCTGCGGCGGAACCGGCTGCCCGACCTGTAAAAACGGCGGCTGGGTGGAACTCTGCCCTTGCGGAATGATCCACCCCAACGTCCTGAAATACGGCGGGATCGACAGTGAAAAATACACCGGATTCGCTTTCGGGCTCGGCCTGACGCGGCTTGCGATGATGCGCTACGGCATCAAGGACATCCGGATTTTAAACAGCGGCAACCTCAAGGCGCTGTCACAGTTTTCGCAGAAGTGAGGAGCTTGAAAGATAGATCTTTCAAGCGGGGAGTTTTATCCTTTTTATATGCGAAAAGGATAAAACATCCCGGCTTGTACGAAAGGATAGATTAATATATGTTAGTATCAATGAATTGGATTCGGGATTTTGTCAATCTCGACGGGCTGGACATCGAACAGCTCATTCGCCGCTTCACCCTCTCGGCCGCAGAGGTCGAGGACGTCTATATCAAAGGCGCTGACACCAAAAACGTTGTCGTCGCCAAAGTGCTCTCGGTCGAGGCACATCCGAACTCCAAAAAGCTGCATCTGTTAAAAGTGGACCGCGGCGACAAGATCGTCGACTGTGTCTGCGGCGCGCCGAATGTCCGCGAGGGCATGAAGGTGGCATTCGCCTGCGCGGGCGGCAGCGTCTGCGGCACTCCGATCAACGTGGCGACCGTCGCGGGTTATCCGTCCGAGGGCATGTGCTGCTCCGAATTCGAGCTCGGCATCTCCGCCGACCACTCCGGTTTGATGGAGGTTTTCGGGGACTGCGCACTCGGCACCGACATCAAAACCATATACGGCATTGAAGACATCATTTTCGAGGTCGACAACAAATCGCTGACCAATCGTCCCGATTTATGGGGCCATTACGGCATCGCGCGCGAATTCGCGGCACTGACCGGCAGAGAACTGAAAAAGCCCGAGACCGTCGACGGCGTGCAATATGACGGCCTGCCGGAGGTTCCGGTTGAGATCGTCAACAAAGAGATGTGCTTCCGGTACAGCTCGGTTCGCGTGGAGAATATCAGCGCGAAGGTCAGCCCGGTTAATATGCGCATCCGGCTGTTTTACTGCGGACTGCGCGCCATCAATCTGCTCGCCGACCTGACCAATTATGTGATGCTCGAGCTCAGTCAGCCGATGCACGCGTTCGACTTAAAAAAAGTCAACAACGTGCAGGTGAAAAATTTCAATACGCCGTTCAAATTCAAGACCCTCGACGGCATCGAGCGCGACATCGACGAAAACACATTGATGATCTGCTCGAACGGCCTGCCCGTAGCCGTCGCCGGCATCATGGGCGGGCTGGAATCCGAGATCACAGACGAGACCGATTCACTGTTGTTGGAGTCCGCCAATTTTGACGCGGTAAGCACGCGCAAATCGTCTCAGCGGCTCGGTCTGCGCACCGATTCGAGCATGCGCTACGAAAAGACCCTCGATCCCGAACTCACGATGCCCGCGCTCGGCCGGCTTTTAAAGCTGTTAGCCGACGTTGATCCGGGCGTAAAGGTGATCTCGAAATTCACCGACCGCTATGTCAAAAAATATCCGCCGATCACGATCACGTTCGACAAACACTATGTCGACCGTTATACCGGCATCGAAATTTCGAATAATCAGATCCTGTCGACACTGCGCGCGCTGGGCTTCAAAGCCGAGTATTTCGATAATAAATTCAAAGTCGGCGTCCCGACCTGGCGCGCGACCAAGGATGTGACCATTGCCGCCGATATCATCGAGGAGATCACGCGCATCTACGGCTACGACAACTTTGAGGCCGTCACTGCAAAGAGCGCTTTGCATCCGGTGACGAAAACCACCGCAAAGACCGATGAGAGCAATACAAAGACCCTGCTTGTCGACAAATATCTGCTGCACGAGGTGCATTCGTATATTTGGTGCGACGGCAAAAAATATAAAAAATTCGGCATTCCGGTCGAGGAAAACGTCCGGATCCTCAACATCCCGACGCCCGAACTGGGTACGCTGCGCAATGCGATGACTCCGTCATTACTGTGCTTCGTCAACGAAAACCGCAATTATGCGGCGAAATACGGCATCTTCGAAATCGGCCGTACCTTTGTCGGCGCCAAAGAAAACGGTTACTGCAACGAGCGCAGAACGCTGGGAATCGCGCTGTATGACCGCGAGGGAACCGAAAAAGCATTGTTTTATGATCTGCTTGCAATCGTCGGCGATCTGTGCGGTGAATTGAAACACCAAAAACCCGTTTATGCCAACATCGCGCCCAGGCACGACTGGCAGCACCCGCGCAACATCGCCTCGATCACCCTTGCAGGAAAAGAGATCGGCTTTGTCTCCGCCGTCCATCCGACCGTGAACGAAAAGCTGGATAAAACCGCGGCTGTCGTATTCGCCGAAATCGATATGGATCTTTTCTCGTCCGTGCCCGCGCAGGTGTTGAAATACGCCGAGCCGTCCAAGTTCCCGGGCATCGACGTCGATTTGACTTTTGTCCTGAAGGACGGATTCAAATACGCGCAGATTGAAGATACGCTTTCGAGAAATCCCTGCGTTTTTCTGACCGGCGTCAGGATGCTTGACCTGTATGAAGGCGAGGCAAAGACGGTCACGATCCGCTTAAATTACGCCTCGATGGAAAAGACGTTATCGCGTGAGGAAATCGACCCTCATACACAGGCGGTCATCGCGGATTTAGCTTCAAAAGGGATTGCATTAAAGGCCTGAATGTGATAAAATACTGCTCATACCTTTTTGGAAGGGGCAGTAGATTATTATGAAACGCGTCGAAATCGCCAAGCTCTTCGCTACACCCGAACAGTATATCGGAAAGAACCTCACGGTATGCGGCTGGGCCAAAACCCTGCGCGTGTCCAAAGGCATCTCGTTTGTCGAACTCAACGACGGGAGCTGTTTCCGAAATCTCCAGGTCGTGGCCGAAGAGAACATGCCCGGCTATGCCGAGGCGACCCGCCAGAACAACGGGTGCGCTTTGGTTGTCGAGGGCGTTTTGACCGCGACCCCGGACAGCAAACAAGCTTTTGAACTGAAAGCGACGAATATCACGATCGAGGGAACTTCTTCGCCCGACTATCCGCTGCAAAAAAAGCGCCATTCATTGGAGTTTCTGCGCACGATGCCGCATCTGCGCCCGCGCACGAATACATTGGGCGCGGTTTATCGGCTGCGCTCGGTCGTGAGCTATGCCATCCACAAGTTTTTCACCGAAAACGGATTTATCTATACCCATTCGCCGATCATCACCGGCAGCGACTGCGAAGGCGCCGGAGAGATGTTCCGCGTGACCACGCTGGACGCCAAAAACCCGCCGCTGACCGAATCCGGCGAGGTCGATTTTGCCAAGGACTTTTTCGGAAAACCCGCGTCCATGACGGTTTCGGGACAGCTCGAAGCCGAGGCGTTTGCGCTTTGCTACGGCAAGGTCTATAACTTCGGACCGACGTTCCGGGCCGAGAATTCCAATACGCCGATCCACGCGTCGGAGTTTTGGATGATCGAGCCGGAGATTGCGTTTGCCGATCTGTCGGACGACATGCGGCTGGCGCAGGATATGTTGGTTTCCGTGGTCAAATATGCCATGGAACAATGCCCGGATGAGCTGGCGTTTTTCAATGAGCACTATGACAACGGCCTGCTTGACCGTCTGAACGCGTTAGTCAGCGCCGATTTCAAGGTCTGTGAATATACTGAGGCAATAGACCTGCTCAAAAACAGCGGGGCGGCGTTTGAATATCCGGTCTACTGGGGCTGTGATCTGCAAAAAGAGCACGAGCGCTGGCTGACCGAGACCTATTTCAAAGCGCCGGTGTTTCTGATCAACTACCCCAAGGAGATCAAGGCGTTCTACATGCGTATCAACGACGACGGCAAAACGGTCGCCGCGATGGATTTATTGGTACCGGGCGTCGGCGAGATCATCGGCGGCAGCCAGAGGGAAGAGCGCATCGACGTGCTTGAAAGCCGTATGGCTGAGTGCAATCTCAACAAAGACGACTACGGCTGGTATCTCGATCTGCGCCGTTACGGCGGCACAAAACACGCCGGTTTCGGTCTGGGTCTCGAGCGTCTGCTGCTCTATCTGACCTGTGTCGGCAACATCCGCGATGTACTTCTGTTCCCGCGCACTCCGAAAACACTGGCATAATTCTGTTTGAAAATTTGATGGTGATGATATGAACTACACAAAACTGCCCCGGGAGCAGCTGTTGATTCAAAAGGCGCTTTTGCAGGGAATCTACAATGACTACAAAGCCAAAGGCCTGAAACTTGACATCTCGCGCGGCAAGCCCGCGCCCGAGATGCTCTCGCTTGCAAATCCGATCCTTTCGGTACTCGGTCCGACTTCCAATCTGCAGTCGGAAGACGGCCTCGACGCGCGCAACTACGGCGGCCTCGACGGCATTCCCGAGGCAAAGCGGCTGTTTTCCGAAATTCTGAGCGTCCCGGCCGAAAACCTGATCGTCTACGGCAACTCCAGTTTGAACCTGATGTACGACACGCTCGTCCGGTCAATGATCTTCGGCGTATTCGCGGGCGGCGTTCCGCTGTATGAGTGCAAAAACCGCAAGTGGCTGTGTCCGGTTCCGGGTTACGACCGCCATTTCGCGATCACCGACAAGCTCGGCTTCGAGATGATCAACATCCCGATGTATGAGGATGGCCCGGATATGGATTTGGTCGAGCAGTACGTCAACGAAGACCCGGACGTCAAAGGCATCTGGTGCGTCCCGGTCTATTCCAATCCGACCGGAGCGGTATATTCTCATAAAGTCATCGAGCGTTTAGCGGCTCTGAGGCCTTCTTCGCATGATTTCCGCATCTACTGCGACAATGCCTATGTCATGCACACGTTTGCGGGCGCCGCGAAAGCCAAAGTCACGAATTTACTGACCGAGGCGCAAAAACACGGAAACAGCAGCATGGTCTATCTGTTCACTTCGACCAGCAAGATCAGTTTTGCGGGCGGCGGCGTCTCGGCGATCGCCTCGGGTGCGGAGAATCTGGCGTTTTACAAAAAACTTCTGTCCTATCAGACCATCGGCCATGACAAACTCAACCAGCTGCGGCACGCACGCTATTTCAAAGACCTCGACGGTGTCGCCGAACATATGGAAAAATACATGAAGCTGCTCGTCCCGAAGTTTATAACGGTCTGCGCCAAACTCAAAGAGGGCCTCGAAGCGACCGGCGTCGCCGAATGGAACGAACCCAAGGGCGGCTATTTCATCAGCGTAAACCTGTTGCCGGGCTGCGCAAAGCGCACGGTGGCGTTATGCAAGGAAGCGGGCTTGGTTCTGACGCCGGCGGGCGCGACCTTCCCCTACGGGATGGACCCCGAGGATTCGAACATACGCATCTCCCCGAGTTTTCCGCATGTCGATCAGCTTGCGGAGGCCATGGACGTCTTCTGCGCCTCGGCGAAACTCGCGGCGGTTGAAAAACTGCTGTCGCAGGATAAATAAACTATTACAAGACGATAAAAACCACGGCGAACGGGCAAACCCCGTTCGCCGTGATTGCTTTTTGTTGCTGTTTTATTTTAAATTTTTCAAACTTTCCGATAAGGTATAACGGCAAAACCGCAGGAAACCGCAGCAGGATCTCCGCGCACCGGATTTTGCCTTGCGAAAAATCGGAAAATGAAGTAGAATGGATGTCAGCGACTGCCCAAACCGCAGCAAAGCGTGTAAGAAAACCAATAAATCGTTAACGGGAGCATAACAGGATGGAAAAACGGGATGCCGTAAAAACAGCGATTAATCATAAAACCTGCGCGTCTTTGCCGTACGCCATCACGTTCGCGCGTGACGCCTATGAGGCCTACGGGGAGCGGCTGACGGCGGACTTCGTCACCGGCTGGGTGAAAAGCGAATACGAGGCGGGGCGGCTCGACATGGACGAGGCCGTCCGGCTCGGCATCGGAAACAGCGTGTTTGCGTTCGGCTGCCCGTGGTGGAACTGGTACGATCTGCCCAAGTCCTATTCCGGGTATGACGCGCCCGAAAAACTGCCGAAAACCATCGGAATCGGAAATTACGTCGGGTTTACCGACCGAATCAAAGCGATCAAAGACGCGACCGGCTGTTATATGCTGGTCACGATCTGGGGCAGTCATTTTGAAAAGGCCTATTTCGCGCGCGGCATCGAAAATTTCCTCGCCGATATGGCCGGAGAGCCGGAGTTTGCCAAAGCGCTGCTCGATATGATCATCCGCAAAAATATCGTCATGCTCGAAAACATCGTCAACATCCCCGAGATCGATGGGATTTTACTCGGCAGCGATTGGGGCTCTCAGAAATCGCTGTTGATGTCGCCCGACGTCTGGCACGAGATGATTGAGCCCGGCGAACAGCGTGAATATAACCTGATCCACGAAGGCGGAAAGGACGTCTGGGTGCATTCCTGCGGCAACGTCGAGGCCATCATGGGCGATCTGGTCAGAATGGGCGTCGACGTGCTGAATCCGGTACAGCCGGAATGTATGGAGCTCACGAAAATCAAACGACTTCACGGCGATAAACTGACCTTTTGGGGCGGTATCAGCACCCAGCAGACGCTGCCGTACGGAACGCCCGGGCAAGTCAGAACCGAGATCGCGCAAGTGGTCGGGATCATGGGAAAGGGCGGGGGATACATCCTCTCGCCGGCGCAGAGCATCCAATCAGACGTGCCCTATGAAAACGCCTGCGCCATGATCGATGAAGCCCAAAAAAGATACGCGGCTGAGGTGATGTAATGGAAAAGCGTAAAATCAAAGCTGCTTTTGTGGATTTTTGGGAACCGATTGAACTGCTGAAGAAGACGATCCTGCTCAGAACGCTTGAAAAATATTACGAAATCGAATTCAGCGATGATCCCGATTACGTCTTCGCGTCTTGTTTCGGCCTTTTTAACACCGGCGCGTTAAAATATAAAAATGCGATCAGGATTTTCATCTCTTTTGAAAATCTCTGGCCGGATTTCGATTTATACGATTACGCCGTTACTTGTTTTCCGCTTCAATACGGAGACCGTCATCTGACCCATCCGTATTGCTTCGACCATAATGATTACGATAAAAGCATCGAATCGGCAAAAAACAAGCATCTGACGGCGGCGGAGGATTTTGCGCGGAAAACCGGATTTTGCTCTTTTGTGGTAAGCAACAATATCGGCGATCCGTTTCGGGAGGAATTTTTCGACCGGCTGAGCACCTATCAGAAAATCGACTCCGCCGGGCGGTTCAGAAACAATGTCGGTCAAAAAAACGGGATAAAAGACAAATTCGCGTTTGCTTCGCAGCGGAAATTTTCCATCACTTTTGAAAATTCCAAAGTCGACGGGTACGTCACGGAAAAAATATTGGAAGGGTTTGCCGCTCATACAATCCCGATTTATTGGGGCTCTCCGGATGTAAACAAGTACTTTAATCCGGCGGCGTTCATTTACATTAAAGGGCCGGAAGATGTTGACGATGCGATCGAAAAGATCAAATATCTAGACCAAAACGACGAAGCTTACATAAAAATGCTGTCGCAGCCGGCATTTTCTTCACCGGATATCGCAGAACTAACTCATAAGGAATTAGAAGAGTTTTTAAGGCATATTATCGAACAGCCGAAAGAAGCGGCTTATCGACGGGCGATGTACGGGTACTCGATTTATAAAGAACGCCGTCTGATCATCTCGGCAAAGGTCGCCGGGCCGTTGAAAAAATGCAAACTCATTCTGATCGATGTCTACAGAAAACTGAAAAAGCTGACAGGTCAATAAATAAAGGTCCGGAAAATAAACGGCCATAGATTGATATCAAACCGAAACAGAATTTTTCGCTGTAATTTTGTCAATAATTTTTCATCGGAATCGGTGATTCTGATGAAGGTCGATCTTAACGGCGGAGGTTTGTTTTGGAAAAGCGCAGGATTAAAACGGCGTTTGCCGATTTTGCGATGCCGTATGAAAAAATACAAAAGGCCCTTTTTTATCGCCTGCTTGAAAAAAATTACGATATTGAACTCAGCGGCAATCCCGATTACGTCTTCGGCTCTTCCTTCGGCTTGCTCAACAGCGGCGTTATTAAATACCGAAAAGCGGTCCGGATTTTCATCTCTTTTAAAAACCTCTGGCCGGATTTCGATTTATACGATTATGCAGTCACTTGCTACCCGTTCACTTACGGCGACCGCCACTTATCCCACCCGTATTGTTTTGACCACGGCAGCCGGGATAAAAATATCGCTTTGGCTAAAAACAAGCACTTGGCGGCAAACGGGGATTTTATTAAAAAGACGGGATTCTGTTCTTTTGTGGTCAGCAATCATCTGATGGCAAATCCGCTGCGCGAGGAGTTTTTCGACCGGCTGTGCGGTTATAAGAAAGTTGATTCCGGCGGGAAATTTCGCAATAATATCGGTCAAAAAGACGGCGTCAAAGATAAGCTGGTGTTTGCATCGGCGCGCAAATTCTCACTTGTTTTCGAAAACTGCCGCGTCGACAATTATATCACCGAAAAAATTCTTGAGGGTTTTGCCGCGCATACGGTTCCCATCTATTGGGGCAGCCCGGAAGTCACAAAAATATTTAATCCCAAGGCGTTTATCTATATCAACGGTAAAGAGGACTTTGACGCTGCGATTGAAAAGATCAAGTATCTCGACAACAACGACGGCGCCTATACGGAGATGCTTTCGCAGCCCGCGCTGCTCGATTTTGAGCTTCCGGATCGTTTCTGCTCGGAGATGGAAGCGTTCTTTAAGCATATTATCGAACAGCCGCCCGAAAGGGCCTATAGACGCCCTCTGTACGGATTTTCATTATTGAAGGAAAGCCAATTAACGAAAGCGGCAAAGATCGCGGGACCGTTTCGAACGTGTACGTCCGTTGCGAGAAATTGCGCACAGGAAATCAAACGGTTGTTTCATTGATCAAACCGGTATGATTACGGTTTTGTGATTTTCATCACGCAGCGGCTTCCGCCGGTCTTGACACTTTCGATCAGTTCCACCTCGGTGTCCATACCGAACACCGCGTCAAACAGCTTTTTCGTGTAGCCGAGTGTGCACAGGCACCAAGTTTTCGGCAGCACGTCCCTAACCCGCTTGACGCAGGAGCAGTAACAGGTCGGATAGCCGAAAAAGAGGGTTTCGCCTTCGTGCCATAACAAATTCGTCCCCTGATATTCGCGCTCAAAGGCCTCGGTGAAAGCATCGAGGTCTTTTGCGTTTTCATAGAGCTGCCTGATTTTTGCGATCTTTTCTTCCGGCGGCGAGCAGGAGCAGGCGAACCGGACGGCCTTGACTTCTTCGGGTGTATAGGTGCCGTCCAGATAATCGCAGATCTCTTTTGCCCACTTGAACTTGCGGATGTAATCGGCGGATTCGGACAGCGTAAATTTTATTGCGAATTCGTCCGCCGCCGTCTTGCCGAGGTGTTTTTCGATGGCTTTTTGCACTTTGTTCCCTTGAACGTTGGTCATCATACCTTGCTTCCCCCGCGGCCGGTCACCGGATAGAATTCTTTGAACAGTCTTATGTAATCGTCCAGACGGCTGATATCGGGACGGGGAAACTCAAAAGTCCGCCCGTTGCATTTTTCATAATGAATTTCATCAATGTCATAGGTCTTTTGAAATTTGCACCGGTCGCCCTTGCAGTGTTTACAGGCGGCATGAGGTCCGACAAAGACCTCTCTGATAAAGTCGGGTGCCTGAGAGATATACTTCGCGTGTTTGGTGACGCCGCTGAAAAACAGCCGAAGCACAAGGTCTTTATCGCGGATATAGATGCGCGCGACTGCCTTTTTAGTTTTGACGTTTGCCTTGGTGAAGATGAGCATATACCTGCCCCAGCAAAAACCGCTGCCGATAGCATCACCGAAGGTGTAGCCCAGGTCCGAAAGCGCATTCGTGAACGCGCAGATAAACCGTTTGTTTTCCGGGGTAATAAAGTCAAAACGCTCCTCCGGGAGGAATTTTTCAATCATGAAAACAATTCCTTTCCCGTGTTATTTTTTCCATGGCTGGCAGGTCGGGCAGTAATAGATGTTGCCGCCCAAATAGGCCTCGCGTACGATTTTATCGCCGCAGACGGGGCAGGGGTTGTCGATCGTATTCGCCGATAAAATGGTCTTATAACCGCCCGGGCAGCCGAATAGATCTCTTTCGGTGTCGCGTCCGCCCTGTGCGGTCATAGCAAACAGCGTCTCTTTCGTTGACTTATATAAACCTTCAATTTCCCCGTCGGTCAGCTTTTCGAGTTTGGTTTTGGGATGAATTTTCGCATTGAATAAAATATCCTGCAACACCCCGTTTCCGAGACCCGGAATGCGCTGCTCGGTAGCTAAAAACGCTTTGGCAGACAGGTTCGGCGCGGTGTTTGAGAACAATTTCTCAAAATACGGCTTGTCGAATTCGTCCATGAGCGGGGTCGGAGCTTTGTTGACTTTATAGCTTTGCGGCAGGCCGTTTTGATCCCGTTGGTAACATAACATCGCACCCCACATCTGCACCGTGCAGGTCATAGAAGACGTTCCGTCTCCGGAAAAATCCTCGAACTCCAGCCAAAGCTGGTGCTTGGGCGGCAGTTTTTCGCCGGGCGCGTGGTATTTGATCGGCGTCGAGATCACGAGCAGCATATTGCCGCAGACGATCTCGGTGTTGCCGCCGCAGGTATAGCCGGTGCCGGGATTCGCGGATGTAATCGTCTTACCGGCGAGTTTTTGCTGATACCCGGCAGGGTCGCCGCTGAACCAGGCGAATTTATGCGGCGAGGCATTCGCCGTGGCGTTCAACACGGTCTTTCCGACGAGGGTACGGTTGATTTGCTCGGCGAGCACATAGGTCTCGGGCAGTTCGATCATAAAATCTCAACTCCTGTCACTCATGCCATATCGCGCCCTGCTTCTTTTTGGGAGAGGAGAACTTGGAATGTGATCCACTTGTTCGGCTTTCCGACTTTATCCATGAGAATGGTTCTTTTGGTTTCTTCGGCTTCAAGGTTGTATTTACCGTCAACCGCTTTACTTTCGATGATCTCCCACACGCTTTTCATCTGTGGAATATCGCCCAGCCCCAGTTTACTCATTGCGCTTGCGACGGTGATTATCTGCGTAAATCCGGTGCTGAGAAAGCCGAGGCGCGTGTAACATATGATCTTTCCGGGCTCTGTTTTACTGTAAATCATATCTCTGCCGGTGAAATAATCGATCAAGGAGTCGAAATTTTTGCCTTGTCTGTAACACGCGGGCAAGACGGAATATAAATACAATGCCGGAACAGTGGCGCTATAGCAGCTCTTCGGCACTTGTCCCCGGTGCTTGCTTTTCTTCCATTTACACAGATAACCGCCGTCGAATCTGCCCTTTTCCGTAAACACTTCCACCATCCGTTTAACGCGCGGATCATCTAAATATCCGAGTCGGACGAGCGTGCTTAAAAAGCCGATTTGGCGGCAGCCGCCCAGATGATCCTCGTCAAGCAGATAAGCCGGGGCAAGTTCCTTTTGGACGAAGTACTCAAGTTTACCCTCGCCGGGGGTTAAAATCCAATCGACAATCGGTTCTATGCGTTTATCTTTTCTTGTGATCCCCAATTCGGCAAGCGCGGTCAAATAGCAAAACGTCGTCCAATTGCCGTAATACTCCGGCTTATGGGGGAAAAGTCCATTTTCATCCGTCCTTGAAAAGATACGTTTGACGTTTTCGCAGTCGAACGCTTTTACCTTGGCGGCAACAACTTCTTCGTTGCCGCTTTGATATTCCGGCAGTTCGGTCAGTGTCCGGTAACGGATAGACGGTTCTTTTTCTTCAAGTAACCAATTGATGACTTTTTCATCAAACATGATTAAGCCTCCATATCAAAATATAATCTTCCGTCTTTGTCATTGATATAGGGCTGGCGGTCTTTGATGTGCGCGTACTCGGGGTATCTTGCCAGATTGTTACGCAGAATGCACAGCAGCACCGGGTGAATCATTCGGTCGGATTCGCCGTTCATCACACAGCTTTTATGTTTGAGCCAATTCGCACTCTCGCGCTTGTATTTGTCGGCTTCCGGTTTTGCCAGTTCAAACGGCAGTTCCGACAGACAGAGCCAAAAATACCATCGGC
>DAOPZJ010000029.1 GCA_035353335.1 Oscillospiraceae bacterium
TAATTTCGCGGACGAAGTCGCCGGCATGATTAAGTAAAAGCATAAATTCCGATATCCCCCGGTAAAAACCGGGGGATATCTTTATGTTGTGGTGGTCCGACTATACAGCTACAAGATCTTGTTTACATTTTCTAAAAATGGTATGATTTTATAGGTTTTTATCATTCAATTTTCGGTAAAGCATAAAAAAAGAATCGTATAATGGCAAATATCACTTGAAATGGTTAAATTTATAGTTTATAATGGTCTTCACACAACCGAAAAGGTTTTGCCAAACAATTTGAAGGGGGAATTATATGATTGTAGGTTTCATCGGAGTCGGAAATCTTGCGTCCTCGGTGATTTCCGGGATGAGAAAGAGCGATAGCTTTAAAAAGACAATGCTTTTTCTCTTCGATAACTACCCCGAAAAGGCAAAAGCCTTTCAAAATGAGTATACAATCGTCTGCTCTTCGGAGGCAGAGGTCATCGCCAATTCCGACTGCATCTTTATCGCCATCAAACCGGCGGATTTCGAAACCACTTTAAAAACAATCCGCGACACGGCAGAATTGACCGGCAAATTCTTTGTCAGCACCGCCGCCGCTGTGACGACAGAATATATTTCCTCTCGGTTAGGAGGTGCTCCGGTCGTCCGAACCATGCCGAACTTGCCGATTGCAAATGGCTTCGGTGCTACCGCCGTCTGCGGAGGGCAGGGGATTGATGATAAACAAATTCAGTTCGTCTGTGACATCTTCGGGGCAAGCGGCATCTGTGTAATCTTACCTGAAGAACAGATGAATAAAGTAATCGCCGTCAACGGCAGCAGTCCGGCATATGTTTACATATTCGTAAAAGCGATGGCCGACTGGGCTGTTTTAAACGGATTCGACGAAAAAGTCGCACGGCAGCTTGTTGCTCAGTCCTTCAAAGGTTCCGCTGAGATGATTTTAAAATCCGATACGTCGCTTGATGATTTGGTCAAAGCGGTTTGTTCCCCGGGCGGTACGACTACCGAAGCCGTCAAGGTTTTTAACGAAAGCGATTTTGGTGACGTTATCTCAAAGGCAATGGACGCTTGTACCGCCAAAGCCGAACTCCTGAAGAAATAATTCGAATACATGCTCTTTTTCGCGCATATATTGGACCAGCATGTCCAGCGAAAGGAGTTTGAAAATGAAAGATTTTTTTATCAGGTTTTCACACACACTGGGGTTGGACGAGCCGAGGATTCAAAGAAATTTCGGTATCTGCATTGCCGTTTTGGTAGGCGGAACGCTGATCGGCGCAATCGCTGCAGGAACACTTTATTCAGGCGAGGAAGGCGGCATTTCCGATATTTATAACGGTCTTTGCGCGCAATACGAGGCACCA
Organism: Oscillospiraceae bacterium; assembly: GCA_035353335.1. Lineage (NCBI taxonomy): Bacteria > Bacillati > Bacillota > Clostridia > Eubacteriales > Oscillospiraceae > Oscillospiraceae bacterium. The sequence continues at coordinate 1,357 of DAOPZJ010000029.1, forward strand.
TCGTTCGGCGGACTTTTTGTCCGGTCCTTTCTCGTCTCATTGGCATATCTGTTCTTCTGCGGATTCTCTGCGACATTTGCATTCGGCACGATCGCCGCGAGCGCCGCATTATTTATCAGAGGTTTATCGAGTGGTTTGATTGCCGGTGCACTGTGTTGTTACCGACAGTTTAACGGTTTTACATTCTACATATTCGGTTTGCTTCCGGGATTTATCATCTCGGGAAGCGCGTTGCTTTATGCGGCATCTCTCGGCTTCGAGGGTTCAAAAATCTATTTCAATTCTCTTTTAAAGAACGGAAAAAAACGCGCCGGAAGTCAAATTCCGATATATGCGTATCCGTTATGCGTACTGGTCATTGCGGTCGGTTCGCTATTAGATGGGGTTATAGGGTTAGGGTTTTACAAATTACTTTAAAGGAATGTTGAAGATGCATGAAAGGTATTTGGAATACCTGAAAAGCGTCAAGAAAGTAAGACCCAATACTGCCTCCTGCTATTTGCATGATGTCGATCTTCTTGAACGCAAAACAAAGGATTTCGGAATCGAAAATTTCGATGACCTCGATGTCGAGACATTCGGGTTAATTGTGTCTTTACTCGAACACGATGGGCATTCTGCGGCTTCTGTGGAACGTTTTGTATGCGGAGTGAAGAATTTTTACGGTTTCCTCGTCTATGAAGGTATTTGTGCAGTAAACCCGCTTACAGGGTATAATATCGTGCATGAGCGAAAGAAGATGCCGGTCATTCTGACCGAATCGGAGGTCTCCAGAATTCTGCTCCAACCTGATACCGCCACTTTTAAGGGCATGCGAGACCGTGCGCTATTGGAACTCTCTTATGCTTCTGCGCTCAGAATCTCCGAATTACTCTCTTTGAATGTCGGAGATGTGAATATCTCAAAAGCGCAAATTTTTAGTAAGGATGGAAAGAAGCGCAGAAACGTCACGATCTACCCGTCTGCAGTAATATGTTTGAGCGAATACATCAGTGCATATTCCAAAATGCTTCATGCTCAACCGCCTCAAACCGCGCCGCTTTTCGTCAATCAACAATTGACACGTCTGACAAGACAGGGTTTTTGGAAAATTATCAAGGACTATTCCAAAGAAGCGGGAATTATGAAGGATGTGACTCCGTTGATGTTACGGCAGAGTTTTGCATTCCACCTGGTCGTAAAAGGCGCCGGAGAAGCGGATATTATGCGTCTGATGGATTACCGCAATTCCGCTTCCGCAAAAATTTACGCAATGAAATGATCGGAGTAATAATCAAATGGATTCAGATAAACGTGCGAAAATATTGGAACGAGAATTAAAAGAGCACGAAAAATTCAATAAAAAATACTATAGGGAAGGGGCACCCGAAAAGAAAAAACGCGCCTTCTTTGTTTTCTGGGAAATCATTTTCGAAAACCTCGGAAAGTTTTTCATGCTCAATATTTTTTACGGATTGATTTTTGTGCCGATCATTCTCTTGGGATTGTTGACAAATTTGATATTACAGCCAAACAGCGAATACAGTCAGTTTATCGGTAATATACCCTTGATGTTAGGCATTGTTTTGATTTTCGGCATCATTCTGGGACCTTTAACCGCTTCTTGCGTATATATCTACAGAAATTTAAAAACACGAAAATTTGTCTCTTTTTTTTCTGATTTTTTTAAACAATTCGCTTCAAATTTCAAACAGTCGTTTTTATTCGGTATTTTTGACGCAATTATTATCGCATCAATATTGTCGCTCTGGACAATTTTTCGCGGAATCTTATCAATCGGCGCTAACTTGATAACAACCATTATCCTATGCTTGATCGGATTATTTCTATTTATCTATTTTAGCATGCGCCCTTATATTTATCTGCAGATTGTCACTATCAATTTGAAAATTGCTCAGATCATGCGAAATGCCTTATTTTTTGCGGTGCTCGGCATTAAAGAAAACTTTTTGTCGCTCATACTTTCTGCCGTTGCGTTAGCTTTAGGCATACTCGGATTTATTTGGCCCTGGCTGCTTTTATTCTGGTTGATTTGCGGATTCTCACTTACAGGTTTCGTACAAATTTTTTGCGTATATAATGTTTTCCATCATCATCTGATCTGTCCCGAAGAAGCACGAGCCGAAAAAGATGCAGAATTGGATTCGATCGACTTTACAGATCAAAAGGATATAGATGAAGCTAAAAAGGAAAAAAACGACGACTGTAATCAAAAAGGCAATTAAAATTGAAAATATCCCTTATTTCGTTTTTTCTTGGACATTTGCCAGCGGATTTGATTCAGCTGCATGTTTTAAGTCCCGGTTAACAATGTGTGTATAAATTTCGGTTGTCGCCAGGCTCTCATGTCCTAAGAGTTCCTGCAATACACGGATATCGACATTTCCGTGACGATACATCAGCGTCGCCGCAGTATGGCGGAGTTTATGCGCCGAAAAACCGCGACCTCCCAATCCGGCATTTTGAAAAAGCTTCGGAAGCATCCATTGAATGGTCTTTGGACTGATCCGGCGTTTTTGTTGGCTTAAAAACAAGGCATTTTGATCTTTTATGCCATCATACGGACGCACTTCCAGCCATTTTTCAAGCGCTTCGTCACAGGCGCGGTTCGTATAGACAATGCGTTCTTTATTTCCTTTGCCAAGTAACCTCAGCGTGTGATTTTGTGCGTTATAATCGTTTAAATTCAAATTAACAAGTTCAGAAAGGCGCATTCCGCAATTTAAAAACAGTGCAACAATGCAGTAATCCCGGACCGGATGTTTTGAATCGATGGATTCCAGCAATTTAATGCTTTCATCCAAATCCAGATATTTCGGAATCGCGCGGCGCTGTTTCGGAAAATCTAAATCTTTTGTCGGATTTTCGGTGATCTTATTTGCCTTTATATGTAAATAATTGTAAAACGACTTTAAACTTGAAACTTTTCTGGCCCTCGCCGCAGCCATATTATCACGTTCCGAAGCTACATACATCAGATAATCATAGCAGTCCTGAAGGGAGACTGACCGAATTAAATCAAGGTCAACAACAGAAATATCGACATCTTCGTAAGTGCAATCGAGATTATAAAGACGTTTACAGATAAAACGGAAAAATGTCCGAAGATCCAGGTAATACTCATCAACGGTCTTTTTAGATTTTCCGCGTATGGTCTGCATGTAGGTAAGATAACGCCGGATTTCAATCGGTATGGTTTCATCGTTTAAATTCATAAGTAAATTCACCTCATTTAAAACTAATAATAAAAGGCACGTTCCGGTTTGATTTTTGATAATGACTCAAGTGATAGCGGTAATCACTATAATATCATAACATATTTGATTTCCCTTGTCAATACAAAATCTTTATTTTGTATAATTATCTATATATTATTTTACAGCGCTTTAAATCAAATCCCCTTTTGAATGCTGGTAGAAATAAATTATTTTGTGAGAGCTTCACTCGGATTCAACAATTCAGCTTTATACGCTGGATATCCGCCGAATAAAATTCCTAGTAATACTGTAAGCACCAGATATAAACTGATTTTTCCAATTGAGATTTTAATAGGAATATGAAAATTATAAGATACGAACAGCATGGATGCAGCTGCCGCAATCGAACCCAAAATAAATCCGATCAGCATTAAAATCACGGATTCACCCAAAAACTCTAAAATGATGTCTCCCCTGCCGGCGCCGATTGCTTTTTTAATTCCGATTTCTCTTTTCCGTTCTTCGGCCGACATCAACATCGTCGTCATAATTCCGATACCGGCGACAAGCACGGAAATCATTCCGACTGATGATAAAATAACGGCGGTTATATCAGCTATTTTATTTAAATTATCTTTTTGTTTTGACAAATTCTCGATTTTAAGCATTGTATTATTATGGGATTCCGCATTTTCGATTCGTCTTAAAATCTCATATTTTGCTTTTTCAGCGTCTGCGCTCTCAGCCAAATTGACGGCGATTTGTGTATAACCGGTGACTCCGCTTATTCTTGAATACGTGTATTGCGGGAAAAAGATCATATTAGGCATATAGGATATAAAATTTTGCAAAATCCCACCGCCGGTTTTTACGATTCCGATAATCTCGAATTCATAATATTGCTTTCCCACTAAAATCTGCAGCGTTTTTCCTATACCTGATTTTCCTTGATATATGCTTTTTTCAAGTGCCTCATCAATTATACAGACGCTGCTGAACGTTCTGAAATCTGCGCTGTTAAAATACCTCCCCTGCACCGGTTCAATTGAAATCAATTCCTTGGCGTACTCATCTACCGCCCATGAAATGCATTTTTCGTTTTCATATCCCTTTACGGTTGTAAACGCCATTGTAACGGGAGCGGCTTCTTCAACTGCGTTTGATGCAGTTACTTTCTTCAGTATCTCTTCCGAAATAATCGAATTGTTGGGATTATAAATCAATAGCCCACCGATACCGCTCTTTTTAAGTTCGCTGTTAATTGCAGCAGAGCCCGAATCTCCGAAAAAAGAAAGAAACATCACCGAAAATACGCCGATCATAACGCTGACGATGCATAAGGCGCTTCGAATTTTCTTATTAAAAATGTTTCTGCACGACAAGAATAAAAGTTTTACATTCATAATCATTTTTCCCTGACACCGCATCCCACTTTCAACTCACCTTTTGATGAGAGTATCAGTCGGTCAATAGCGGTTATTCCGGATACAATTTCGATTCCGTCTTCAAATGCTCTTCCGGTTTTTACGGTTTTTTTAACCGCTTTTCCGTTTTCATTCACATAAACAAAATCGCCCTGATCGTTGAAATGCACAACTTCATAAGGAACGAATATAATATTTTCGGCGACGCCTTTCAATATTTCGGCTTTGACGAGGGAATTTATCACAAGCGAGTCATTTGCTCCTGACAATTCCAAGCTGACGTCAACTTTATTTGAAGTTACTGCATCAGTGCTGGCCATGGTCGCCCTTGCTGCGATCGAAATGACCGTCGCAGTATAAGTTTTATCCAATGCGCTGCCGCTGATTGTTGCTTTTTGCCCGATTTCAAGGCCATTTGCGTCCCGTTCGTCCACAAAGATTTCAGCGCATATAACAGATCGGTCCGACATGACGACCAAAGGAGAATACGGATTCGAATACTCGCCATTTTCCGCCGATAAACCGCTGATTATGCAATCATAAGCAGCATAAACCGTTTCCGGTATTTTATCTAGAGCTTCTCTAATGTTGCCGGTTATTTTTTTGGAATAGTCGATCATATTCGCGGTTTCTACCGATTTGCTTTCCTGAGTAATGATTCCTGCTGCGGCAATTTTTGCAGTGAGCTCCGTCGCCTTTAAATCGATTTTTAAAAGCGGATCCCCTGCCTTGACTTTATCGCCCACTTTAACATAGACCTGTTCAACTTTTACCGGAATGTCAAAGTAATAGCCTGTTCTTTTTCGCTCTTTTAAATAACCGAGACCCGTTGCAAATATGTTTTTATTTATCGTGGCAGGCGTAATGCATACCACCTTCAAATAAAGCTTTGAGGTAAAACTAAAATATGATATCAGTGTACATGCAAAAACCACTGTAAAAAGCAGTGCAATCCGTTTTCCGACTTTCATTCTTCCGGACAAAAATATCCCCCCATAACGGCTTTTTCGTATTCTTGCCCCGTCGTGAAAGAATATGTGATGATTTCAATTTTTTTCTCTGTTATGTTTTATCTCTCTCCGCAAATGCTGCCTTGAAAGCGGCACCGAGTGTAGAAGCCGGATAAAGAGTAAACGACTCGGGACAGTGCCCTTTCATCTGCGCATAGCATTTTGTCGGGAGAATACAGCTTTTAAAGCCGAGCTGCATCGCTTCCGCGATGCGTTGACCGACATTGCCGACCGAACGTATTTCACCGGCGAGACCGATTTCTCCGAAGGCGATCATATCCTCTTTCAGAGGTTTATCAAGTAATCCTGAGGCCAGTGCAAGACAAACCGCGAGATCTGAAGCAGGTTCGTCCATCCGGAGACCGCCGACTACGTTAAGGTATGTATCATAATCGCCGAACTTTAACCTCCAGCGTTTTTCAAGCACCGCGATCAGCATACAGCAACGATTATAATCAAAGCCTGAAACCATCCTGCGTGCGTTCCCGAAACCCGCTTGACTGACAAGCGCTTGGACTTCGCACAGAATCGGTCTTGAGCCTTCCATAAGACAGCCGATGCAGCTGCCGCTGACATGAGTAGGTCGGCCCGAGAGCAGCTCCGCAGAGGGATTCAGAACCTCCTCAAGCCCGGTATCGCGCATCTCAAACACGCCGATCTCATTGGTCGAGCCGTATCTGTTTTTAGCAGTCCTTAAAATTCGATAACTTAGATTTCGTTCACCTTCAAAATATAAAACCACGTCGACGATGTGTTCCATTACTTTCGGTCCTGCAATCGCACCGTCTTTGTTGACGTGCCCGACGAGAAATATCGGAATATTGCTCGTTTTGGCCATTCGCATCATCAGATTTGCACATTCGCGGACCTGTGTAATGCTCCCCACCGACGAAGAAATTTCGGGATGAGCCATAGTCTGGATGGAGTCAATGATGACCAAATCGGGTTTTTGTGCTTCAACTTGCTCAACGACCGCGCTGATATCGATCTCATTCATGATCAGTAATCCGCCGCAGTCGATCTTCAGACGATCCGCCCGAAGTTTGATCTGGTGCGCGGATTCCTCGCCGGAGACATATAAAATGTTGCAGCCGCTGCCTAAATTACCGCACATCTGAAGCAGAATCGTTGATTTTCCGATGCCGGGGTCTCCACCGATCAACACTAACGATCCGTTGACGATGCCGCCGCCCAAAACCCGGTCGAATTCCCGAATACCGGTACTTGTCCGCATTTGAACGTCCGATGTGATCTCTTGAAGACGAAGCGGTTTTGAGGCTGAGTGATTGGTCACTTTACTCATTTTTTCATTTTCGGATTCCAGGAGTTCCTCCGAAAGTGTGTTCCACTCGCCGCAGGAGGGACACTTTCCGATCCATTTTGAGGTTTCGTAACCGCATTGCTGACAGACATATACCATTTTCGTCTTCATTTTATGGCCGTCCTTTCGAAGATTTTCGATCTTTTATGATCTTTCGGATGAGATAATCCCGCCCGCTAAATAGGTGAGAATCCCGTTTGCAATGGCCTGCGCCATTTTTCGCTGATACTCCTCAGCCTTCAGAAGCGCTTCCTCTTTGGCATTTGATAAAAACCCGCATTCCACTAAAACCGCCGGACCTTTTGCGTAACTCATCAAATAGAGGTCCTTCCCTGCCTGTTTTAACTGCTTTTCATTTTCGGGCTGGAGTTCCTTAATCCATTTCTGAATGTTTTCAGCAAACGTTTTGCTTTTTGGATTTATCATGCCGTAATAAATCATGGTACCGTGAACATATCCGGCTGTAAAGCTGTTTTGGTGTACACTGATGATCAAGGCGTTGGGATTCGCGTTGATGATCGTAAGGCGGTTTCTCAAGTCGCTGGTCTTCTTTTGGCGAATCGTCACGGCATCTTCCGAATGGATAGAGATATCGGTGCTTCGGATCATCAGCACATTAAGACCTTCACCGGTGAGGAAATCCCTTAAATAAATCGATATATTGAGGTTGATCTCCTTTTCGATACCTCCGGTGACGCCGACTGCACCTCCGTCCACTCCGCCGTGGCCCGGATCGATGATCACATCGATTTTGCTCGGCGGCACAGACGCCCGCTCCGCACTTTCAGTGACACCGTATGTCAGGAATATCACAGCGGACAGCAAAACCGCTGCCCATTTATATGCCGCTTTTATCGTAAAACCGTTCATATCAAACCCCATCCCACCGCAAATCGGCGTAAAGAATCGGATGAAAAGCGCGTTTTTGTCCGGAGCTTTCTTTCCGATATACAGATTAAAGATATGAACAGCCCGTCTTTGGTATTACACCCGCTTTACTTTAAAGTATTTGACCGACCCATGGCATCAATTGATCATATTCGTTTGGTTTGTTGTCGTCAAGCCGTACCGCCGCAATGACCGGAAACCATTCAAGAATCTTTTCTTCCTCGATGTTTTGAAAGCGGCAATAGGTCTCAAGATAGACCTTTGAAACCTCATTGAAATAAAGCGCATACAGCATGTATGTATAGCAGACATCGGCATATTTGCAACCCGTCACCGCATTCAGCCAATCGATGATAAAATCTCCGCTCTCCGCACATATGATATTATATCCGTGAAAATCAAAATGACAGAGGCAGTTTCCACCCGGTAATCTATTTAACTTCACAATCAAACCGGACTTTTGCACTTCACTCAGCTTCCTTGTTCCGTTGATTTTATATCTGATTACATCCTTCAAATAAAGCGGGAGATTTACTTGCGCGGTATGGACGGTGTTTTGAAGATTTATTAACCGATCGATATAGGTTTGCAGTTTTCGGGTTCTTTAATCATCAAATCCAATAGTGTCTCCCCTTGGATATAGTCCATTTCCAAAATGGGTATCTCATCGTTACTGAGCACTTCATAGATTCTTGCGACCGGAAGACCGGCATCTTCGGCAACGGTGGTGACGGATGCCTCCCAAAAAGCATCTGTTTTGCGTTTTACCGAGCGAAACGCCTTATATGTAAAGCCGTCCTCCAGATAGATGTCCGCATGCGCACCTTTGCCGATTTGATGTGATAATTGCATCTAATTATCCTCTTTATTTTCAGTCTCGTCCTTGTAAATGCTTTTTTGAAGAATCGAAAAATTTTTCAAGCCAAGATAATAACTGAGTCCGCCGATTCCTACGATTACAATCGGAAGCATGCTGCCGGCCAGAAGAGCATTCCCTATCGTATGATAATCATAATTTAAAGTGATGAACAAAAACGGTGCATTGACTAAATGGAATATCAACCGTGCGGCTGCGTATTTTCCGTCGTTCGCCGCATTCAAGCAATTGAACATCAAAATGATATTTATAATGACATATGGAATGCTTACAGCTGCTGAAACGGCAAACCCGCGCAGCGGTTTTCGTTCTATTCGCTTAAAAAACACTTCATCCTTATCATGCACACCTACATTCCACATGCCTGTATAAAGCATATAAGCGAGCAGCGCCAGCGTCAAAACGCTAAGCAGACGTTGGTACCACTCAGCATCAAAGAAACTGAAAAATGTTCCGTACATAACGATACACAAAACAATGCCGAACAAAATCCGGAAAAGATAACGCAGAGCAATGCGAAAAAAAGAATCGTATTTCGTTCCGTTAATCATGTTATTTATCCCCTTTCCCTGCGATGTAAAATGTTCTCATCGGATCGTCGCTATTCACTTCCAGAAGAGATAATCCGGCTTTCTTAAGTGTGCTTTCCACCGTTTTCGGGTTGAACCAATACTCCCGGAAACTCTCGTTACAGCGGATATATTTGCCGTTTCCGACCGCTCTGAACAAATCCAGATGATGCCGAATCGAACGCTTCCCCGAAAGTTCCGACTGCCATACACAATATACCATATCCAAATCAAATACCGAGATGTTTTCGGGAAGCACTTTAAAAAACTTTTCCTCGGAAATGAGGTCAAAAATGAGCAGCCCGTTTCGGTTCAGAAACAAAGCCGCTCTTTGAAATGCGTGACAAAGCGATGCGGTATCGGCGAGGTGATTGAATCCGTCAAGAGCGCATACAATGGCGTCGACCGTGTCGTTAAGATCGAGCTCACGCATGTCCTGGTGCAAAAGCAATGCCTCGGGATAATCCGCCAGATTGAGCCGCGCCCGGGAAAGCATATTTTCATTGAAGTCGATGCCGGTCATATCGAAACCGCGTTTACAAAGTTCCGCAATCACTTTTCCGGTTCCGCAGCAAAGGTCGAGAACGGTTTTCGGATAGCAGCCATACTTCGAAAAGACGGATTCGTAATAATCGCATAAAGCCGGATAGTCGAAATCCATCATATCATCATAAAACTGTGCCAGTTCGTCGTACCCGTTCATGTTCATACATCCAAATGATATAAATCCTCGTAGGTCTCGCGTTTTACAACTATATGACTCTCACCGTCTTTGACAAAGACCACCGCGGGTCTCGGAACGCGATTATAATTCGACGCCATGGTATAATTATAAGCGCCGGTCGTCAGAACCGCTAAAATGTCGCCCGGAACCGGTTTTTGAATCTCCATGTCCTTGCCGATTAAATCACCTGATTCACAGCATCTGCCTGCCACAGCGGCGATATAATTCTTTTTCTCATTGGCTCTGTTTGCGATCAGGACGGTGTATATTGAGCCGTAGAGTGCATAGCGGGGGTTATCAGTCATTCCGCCGTCGACGGCTATATAGTTACGGATGTCTGCAATCTCCTTGACGCTTCCGACTGTGTAGAGCGTTGTTCCCGCTTCGCCGACGATGCTGCGGCCCGGTTCAACTGCAATCTCCGGCAATTCGAGTCCGAGTTTACCGCATTCATCCATAACGGCTTCTGAGACCATTTTGATTGTCTCTGAGAGCGGCATCGGAGTGTCGGAATCGGTATATTTGACGCCGAGACCGCCGCCGAGCGAAAGATGACGGATCGTTTTGCCGGTGGTTTCCTTCACGGTTTTCATAAATGTCAGCATGACCCGAGCCGAATCCATAAAAGGTTCCGCATCGAAAATCTGTGAGCCGATATGCGAATGCAATCCGATGAGTTCCAGATGAGCATAATTCGAGCAGACGTGCCGAATGGCTTCGAGCGCTTCTCCGTTCTCCAACGCAAGTCCGAATTTTGAATCGATCTGACCGGTTTTCATATAATCATGGGTATGCGCTTCGATACCAGGTTTGATGCGGAAAGAAACTCTTGTGATTTTGCCGAGTGAAGCGCTGATTTTATCAACACGTTCGAGCTCTGTGAGGTTATCGACAATGATGATTCCGACGCCGGATTTGACTGCCAAAACCAATTCGTCTTCGGTTTTATTATTGCCGTGGAAAAATGCCCGTTCAGCCGGAAATCCCACCGAAAGAGCGGTTGCGAGTTCCCCGCCGGACACTACGTCCGCACAGATGTCCTCGCGTTTGCAGATGCGATACATCTCTTTGCAGCAAAAGGCCTTGCTTGCATAACAAACGACGGCTTTTCCCCGGTAGTATTTCGAAAAATTATCTTTGTACGCTCTGATGGCGGAGAGAATCTTGTCCTCTTCCATGACATAGAGCGGCGTTTGATATTGGTCAGCGAGTTTGAGAGCCGAAATGCCTCCGAGGGTCAATTCTCCGGTTTGATTGACTTTGATATCCATGATTACCTCTTTTGATAAATTTAATTAAACAAGACAATGCCGAAATAGGTGACTGAATTTGCGCCATTTATATATTTGAATCCGTTCGGTTCTGCCATTTTTGCGACGAACATGCCACAGGATTCCATCGACGGTACCATTTTTTCAGGGAACCGGCAGGATGCGTCCGGATAGGTACATTTTTCGCAGATGGAGCAGCTTCCTGCACCGAACAGCAGAACTTTCTCGCCGGTTTTTTGCAACTGCTCATTGAAGGAACGCATTTTCTGCGTAAATTGATTGCCGATTTCCTGCATACCCTCAAAATCGTAGGAGTCCTCGATTTTACCGATGTAATTAAACATGACTGCGTGTGAAAAAGACAGGATTTTTTCTTTCCACTCGGCGATGGGGCCAATTCCCGGGGGGCATCCCCAGGTCTTACCATATCTGCCGCAGGCATTGACCTCACAATTTTTCCGAACTTCGTCTTCAAGGGCGATCGAATCAATCGGTATTTCCGAGATCTGATTCATCTCATAAGGGCTCAGAAGTTCTTTAATTTTATCAAAATTCATATTGGAATATCCTTTATTTTAAAATGATTTTATGAAAGATCTTTTTGCCTTTTTTAACGATGACATTGCTTTTTTCGAAAACGCTTAGCGGAATTCTTGTGGTAAATGATGTAATTTTATCGTCGTCAACACTGATGCCGCCCTGCTCGATCAACCTGCGTCCTTCTCCGCGTGACGGAGCAAGTTTGGATAGGGTCAGCAGCTTTAACACTTCAATGCCGTCAGCGTCGAAATCTTCCCTGGTAATCTCAGTGAAGGGCATATTTTCAAGGTCTCCGGTACCGCCGAACAAGGCCTTTGCGGCAGTCAGGCAACCATCAGCCGCCTCTTTGCCGTGGATCATTTTGGTGATCTCGTAAGCAAGTGTTTCTTTGACTGCGTTGAGCTCGCTTCCGGTAGCCTTTTCGTAGTCCGCGATTTGTTCAAGCGGAATAAAAGTCAACATCTTCATCGTTTTGATGACGTCCGCATCGTCGATGTTGCGCCAGTATTGGTAGAAATCGTACGGCGAGGTCTTGTTAGGATCCAGCCACACCGCGCCCTTTGCGGTTTTGCCCATCTTTTTGCCCTCTGCCGTTAACAGCAGATTGAAGGTCATTGCGTTTGCGTCCGTACCTTCGATGCGGCGTATGAGTTCGGTACCGCCGAGGATATTTGACCACTGGTCGTCGCCGCCGAACTCCATCGTACAGCCGTATTTACGGAACAACATCAGAAAGTCATAGCTCTGCATGGGCATATAGTTGAATTCGATGAAGGAAAGACCTTTTTCCATTCTCGATTTATAGCATTCGAACGTCAACATCCGGTTGACCGAAAAATGTGCACCGATTTCGCGCAGAAAGTCGATATAGTTGAGCTTGAGCAGCCAGTCGGCGTTGTTGACGAGAATCGCCTTGTTGGGCTTGTCGCTCGTAAAATCCAAAATCGCTGACATCTGGCCGACAAAACGGCTGCCGTTATATTCAATCTGCTCCTTCGTGAGCATCTGGCGCATGTCGCTGCGTCCGGAGGGGTCGCCGACCATGGCAGTCCCGCCGCCGATCAGCGCAATCGGTTTGTGCCCGGCTCTCTGCAGGCGCGCCATCGATACGATCGCAAGCAGATGGCCGATATGCAGACTGTCGGCAGTCGGATCAAAACCGATATAAAACGTCACGCATTCTTTTTCGAGCTTTTCGGAGATCAACTTCTCGTCCGTAGTCTGCGCAACAAGCTCTCTTGATTTTAATTCTTCAAAAAGTGTCATAACCGGACTCCTTCACAAAGGTATGAAGAAAGTATAACAAAAAACGGCGGAAAATTCAATCGGTTTTTTCCGCCTGAGCAATAAGTTCCCGCGCATTGTTTCTCGTAGTTTCGGTGATTTCGGAACCGCCGAGGATGCGGGCGAGTTCGTCCACCCTGCCCTCGCTGTCCAATTCGGAAACCGTCGTGCGCGTATCGGTTTGGTTTTCGGACTTTTCAATTAACATATGGCTGTCAGCATAAGCGGCAATCTGCGCAAGGTGCGTCACACAGATGATCTGTCGGTTTTTTGAGACCTGCTTGATTTTGATGCCGATTTTCGCGGCAGTTTTACCGCTGACGCCTGCGTCGATCTCGTCGAAAATCAAAGTCGGGATATCGTCGTGAGAAGATAAAACGCTCTTAATGGCCAGCATGATGCGGGAGAGTTCGCCGCCCGAAGCGATTTTGGAGATGGACTTGGGCGGTTCGCCGATATTCGCGGAAATCAGAAATACAACTTCATCGTATCCCATACTCGAGAGTGGGACTTTTTCGAATACCGCCGTTAATTTGACGTTCGGCATCTGTAAAAAGGCCAATTCCTTGGCAACCGCGCTCATAAAACGATCGGCGGATGCACGGCGCTTTTCGGAAAGCGTTTTTGCTTTTGTAAAGGCAATCTGCTTTGCACGTTCAAATTCTTCTTTAAGCTTCTGGGTTTGGAAATCGCTGTCGCATAAAACGTCATATTCCGCTTTCAACTGAGCAAGTTTGGCTAACATGACTTTCTCATCGTCACCGAATTTACGGCGCAGTTTGTCCAGTATGCTCAGGCGGTCTTCAATCTCGGCCTGCCGCCCGGGATTAAAGTTGAGCCCGTCAGCCAGATCGGATAAATCAAATGAGATCTCCTGCAGAATGATCGAGACCTCGTTAAGCCGCTTGGAAAGTGCTCCGGCGTTTTCGCAGTATTTAGCCGTCGTATCCAGTTCCCTGGCACTCTCAATAAGGGATGCGCGTACGCCGTCGGTGTTGGTGTTTCCGTCAATGAGGTTTCGGGTGTTTTCAACGGCTCCGAGAACCTTTTCGGCGTGAAGAACTAACTGTCTTTCGGCCTCCAACGCTTCAATTTCGCCCTCTTTGAGATGTGCGGATTCTAGTTCGCCGATTTGATATTTCAAGATGTCGAGCCGCTCTTCGCGGTCGTTGATGTTTTGCATTAACTTTTCAAGCTCTGTTTTAATGTGTTTTAACTCTATGTATGCCGCTTGATAATCGGCGAACGCGTCGGAATATTCCCCGAGCGAATCTAAAATTTCAAGATGGGTATCTTCATCGAGCAGCTTTTGATTATCGTGTTGGCCGTGGATGTTGATCAGGTGGTTGCCGAGTTCTTGTAAAAACTGTGCGGTCGCGGGGCGGCTGTTGATTCGTGCCGTGCTTTTTCCACCAACTTGAATTTCTCGCGAGAGAATCAAATCTCCCTCTTCGGTCTCATATCCGTTTTCATCGAGCAGCTTGAGCACATTGGGTGAGAGCACGGAAAAGGTCGCGCTGACATAGGCCTTCTGAGCACCGTAGCGCACAAGGTCCTTTGAAGTTCTCTGTCCCAAAATCGCATTAACCGAATCGATCAATACCGATTTTCCCGCACCGGTCTCGCCGGTCAGCACCGTGAATCCCGCTTTGAAATCCACATCCGCCGATTTGATGACCGCGACGTTTTCGATATAGAGTTTTGTCAGCATATAAACCGCCTTCTCAAGGTGTTATTCGCTGATGATTCGAAGTATATGTGCGCTGAAATCCTCCGCCTGCTGAGGCGTTTTGAACAGAATGAAGATCGTGTCGTCGCCTGCGATTGTGCCGACAATATCGTTTCTGGCTACATCCATTGCAGCACAGATGGCATTCGCTGTTCCGCTCAGGCATCGGATCACGCAAATATTGCCCGCAAAGTCGGAGGTGATGGCGTTTTGCTCGCACATGGAAATAAAACGTGATTCCGGCTCATTCAAATTGCTGCGTGTTCCGACGCTGTAGCGGTATTTGCCGTTGCTTGTGGTGACTTTAACAAGCTTCAACTCTTTGATATCTCGAGAAACTGTGGCCTGGGTTACGTTATAACCCGAATCATTGAGCATTTTCAACAAATCATCCTGGGTTTGAATTTCTTTTGAAGCGATCAACTCAAGAATTCTCTCCTGACGCTTGTTTTTCATCTCGATCTTCCTTCCTTTTTGTATACTAGACCTTTATTCACTGATCTTTTCACGGAATACATCAAAAAAGTTCTTATCTTTTAAAGTGATAAATTTCACGGTTTTATCAGAATTTTTGATATGCAAAATGTCATCCTTTTCGAATATGATGCCCTCTTCCCCGTCAACAGTCAAAAAAACGTCCCCTCGGCGGACTTTTGAGGTTAGTTCTACCGGCGATGAAAAAACGAGAGTTCTTCCGGAAAAAGAGTGCGGACAAACCGGCGTCAATGATATGCAGTCGATGAGGGGATCGATCACGGGGCCGCCGGCGGAAAACGCATATGCAGTGGAGCCTGTCGGTGTTGAGAAGATCGTGCCGTCTCCTTTGATCTTCATCACGGTTCTCCCGTCGCAAAAGACTTCGATCTCTACAGTTTTTGCAATATTGCCGCTGCCGAGCACAGCGTCGTTAAGAGCAAAATATTCTTTGATTCCATTCTTATTTTCATGTAATACCGAAAGCATCCGGCGCTTCAATATGTTGTAATTTCCGGTAACGACCCGATCAAGCAGATCGAGTTCCGAGGCTTCAATTGACGCTAAGTACCCCATCCGCCCGCAGTTAACGGAAAGTACCGGTTTGCCATACTGCGCAGCGTGTTTTGCTGCATGAAGCATAACGCCATCACCTCCGACCGCAGCGACGATGTCACAGCTTGCGATCATTCCGTAAAAATCACCGGTATAGACGCAGATATCGCCATAACCCCGGTACTTATCAAACATCACAATTTCAACGCCTTTTGATTTTAAAAAAAGGCATATTTTGGTTACCGCAGGAATGCTTGAATCGCAAACGATGGACGGCAGCATGGCGATTTTCATGTGACATCATCCTTTCCTTTGTTGTGAGCTTCTTCAACAACTCTTTCAATGGTTCGATCTATGCCGGTAAGTTCGGCACCCATGACTCTAAGATACAATAAAAATTCAATATTCCCATCCCCTCCCGTTATGGGGGAATAAGTGAGCCCGCAGACCGAAAATCCACTTTTTTGTGCTCTGTTTACTGCATTTTTCAAAACACTCAGATGTACTTTAGGGTCTTTAACGATTCCGTTTTTTCCGATATGGCTCTTTCCCGCTTCGAACTGTGGCTTTATCAGTATAACAGCCCCGGCATCATCTTTCAACACTTCTCGAAATTTGTCGAATAAAATCGTCACAGATATGAAAGAGAGGTCCGCCGTCAGAAAGTCCACTTTTCCATTGAACAATTTTACATCTAATTCCTTTGCATTAACACCCTCCAAAGATACTATGCGCTGATCGGATCCGATCGAAGGTGCGAGCTGGTTATGGCCAACGTCGACTGCGTAAATTTTCTTAATACCCTCTTGCAGCATGCAGTCGCAGAATCCGCCGGTGCTTGCGCCGATATCCGCAGCGGTGAGTCCTGTGACGTCGATTTGAAAAGCATCAAGGGCAGCTTTGAGCTTGTATCCTCCTCTGCCGACGAATTCGATTCTACCCTCGCATATGATTTCGCTGTCCTCGGCGAGTTCCTGGGACGGTTTTGCAACAATTTTCCCGTTTGCATATGCATTCCCTGATTTGATCAATTCCTGTGCCTTTTGACGGCTCGGAGCAAATCCTTTTTGAATCAATAAAACATCAGCTCTCATCCCGCGTCACCGCTGTCTAACGTTTCTATAAGCCGACGACGAATGCTTTCCTCATCAAGGCCGAATCGTTTCAGCTGGCTTGAAATGCTGGCATGGGTGACAAAACCGTCTGGAACACAGATTTGTTGAAAATTGCCCCGAAAACCCTGCTGCTGCATTTGCCACAAAAACTCTTCACCGACTGAGCCCGCGTGAACAGCTTCTTCGAAAAACAGTATTTGCGAATAATTCAGGGCTTTATCAATCGCCTCTTCCTCGATGGGTTTTATCCGCACCAGTTTTATTGCTGTGGCGATTCCCCGGCATGCGTTGATCACATTGACGCCGACTCGGCCATAACCGATTGCGAGAAGGCTGTTTTTGCGCAATTCTTCTTCGTGCTCGTTGATTTTTTGAATGCCTCTGGGATAGCGAATGACCACCGGCCCTGAGATATCAACCGCCTGTTTCAGGCAATATTGCAATTCGCTGAAATCCGAGGGCGAATAAACCGTAAATCCGGGTATGCTGTTAAAATAAGCGACGTCGAACAGGCCTTGATGCGTCTCCCCATCGACTCCGACCAATCCCGCTCTGTCGATGCAAAAAATAACATGCAGACCGGCGATTGCGACATCATGAATGAGTTGGTCGTATCCCCGCTGCAGGAAAGTCGAATAAACCGCCAATACAGGAATCATACCGCCGGCGGCGAGTCCCGCGCAAAATGTGACTGCATGTTGTTCCGCAATTCCGACATCATAAAAACGGTCGGGATATTTTTTCGAAAATTCCAGAAGCCCTGTTCCGGTGCACATCGAAGCCGTGACTGCGCAGATGCGGTTGTCTTTACCGGCGAGCTGGCAGACGGTTTCGCCAAAAGCGGCGGAAAAGTCCAACTGGGGCGGTTTAATCGCAGCACCGTTTTCAATGATAAACGGCGCAGTCGAATGGTATTTAGTAGGATTGTCTTCCGCAACCGTAAAGCCTTTTCCCTTTATAGTTATGCAATGTACTACAACCGAGGCATCGAGTTTTTTTGCACGTTCGAAAACGGTTAAAAGCTGATCGACGTCGTGCCCGTCCACAGGTCCGATGTATTTGAGGCCAAAATCCGAAAAAATGGTGCTGCGTGTGATGATGCGTTTAAAAAAATCTCTGGTATGCACCGCGAATTTGAATAATCCTTTACCAATCAAAGGGACTCCTTTTAAAAAGCGTTCCACAAAATCCTTGAAATTGAAATAACTGCGCCTTGATGTCAAAGCTGCAAGGTGTTTGGCCATCCCGCCGATGTTTTTAGATATCGACATCTCGTTGTCATTGATAACAATTACGACTTTGTTCGCCGACTGTGCCGCGTTGTTGAGTGCTTCGTAAAAAACCCCACCGGTCATTGCACCATCTCCGATGACAGCAACCACCTGCCCACTCTCACCGCGAAGATGTTTGGCAGCCGATAAACCGAGTGCGGAAGAAAGAGCCGTGCTGCTGTGGCCGGTGACAACCGCATCATATTTGCTCTCAGTCGGGCGCATAAAGCCGGAAATGCCGTCTTCTTTTCGCAGGGTGCAAAAGCGTTCTTTTCTGCCGGTGAGCAGTTTATGGGTATAGCACTGGTGTCCGACATCGAAAATGATACGATCTTCTTGATTGCAAAACACCTTTTCAAGGCAGCAGGTTAATTCGATTGTACCCAAATTTGAAGCCAGATGACCCCCGTTCTTCGAGACGACTTCCATGATCTCACTGCGGATTTCGCCGCACAAATCCTCAAGCTGCTTTTTATTAAGCGGCTTTAGATCGGATGGGCTGTTAATTTTTGATAGAATTCCTTCGGGCAGCATATTTATTACATTTTCCTTATCATTTATTCCGGGTAAGCAGAAAGTTTGCGAGGTCGCCGAGAAAATCGTTTTGAAGCATCTTAGCGGCTTTGATGGCCTTCTCAGCCAGTTCACCCGTAATTTTCTTCGCTTTTTCAAGACCAAGTTCACTAACAAATGTGGATTTATTATGACTGCAGTCCCCGTTTGTCGGTTTACCAAGTAACCTCTCATTTCCGCAGACGTCCAATATATCGTCTGTCATTTGAAACATACGGCCTAAATTTTCACAGTACTCGTCAGCTAGACGGAGCGTTTTTCCGCCTCCGCCCGATGCGATAACGCCGATTCTGCCTGCCGCTTTAATGATTGCCCCCGTCTTTTTGCTTTGCAGTAAAGTCAACTCGTCGATATTCAAGCTCTTTCCCTCGCTCTCCAGGTCGAGGTTCTGGCCGCCCACCATACCATTGATCCCGGATGCAATTAAAAGTTCTTTTAAACAAATTAATGCTGTCTCTACCGGAATTTTAGAATAATTTGTATGGTTCAAAATAGTCTCAATGGCGTAATTCAACAAACCGTCTCCGGCCAATAATGCCTGCCACTCGCCAAATTGCTTGTGAGTCGAAGGCTTTCCGCGCCGAAGGTCACTGTTGTCCATACAGGGTAAATCGTCGTGGATAAGCGAATAGGAATGGATATACTCCAAAGCTGCGGCGAAAGGATAAATCAAGTCTTCGTCATTTCTATTAAGTTTGAAAAACTCGATCATCAACAGCGGACGCAGCCTTTTCCCGCCGTTTCCCACACTATATAACATGGCGTCAACAGTTGTTTTATTAAACCTTTCCGGCTTGGGAAGATAACTTAATACTGCCCGATCTGCCTTTTCCGTTCTAATTTTTAAATCCCTGATAAATCTATCTTCTGTCATTGTACTGCTCCAGTTTTGCTATACGTTCTTTGGCTGATTCGAGCGCTTCTTTGCACGCAACGGCAAGTTTTGCACCTTCCTCGTAGAGCGAGACGCCCTTATCAAGAGTTATATTGCCCTCAGAAAGCAATTTATTGATTTCTTCGAGACGTACTAAAGCTTCTTCGAAGTTGAATTTTCTTTCGCTCATTTTTTATAACCGTCCCTTTGTTTATAAAAGAGAGTTTTTATCTGATCTTACCCGGCACGGCACTTCACCGTCATAAAATTTCAGATCAAATTCTTTCTTTCTCCGAAGTTCTTTTGCGTTTTGAACCGCCGTGCCGTCCGAAAATGCGATGGAATATCCGCGCAGCAGCGTTGAAATAGGCGACAAGGCCTCAAGTTTTTCACATTGTCTAATCCACTGCTGCTGTTTGACAATTAATAATGCTTTCAAAGCAGCGTTTAAGTCAATGCTTGTCCTGCATTCATAATCGTCAATCAATGCATAAACCAGTCTCGTTGTCTCCGATGAAACCGTTTCAACGATGCGATAAATCTCACGCCAATCGGGAAAAACAAGTTCGGCTGCTGCGGTAGGGGTTGCGGCGCGAAATGAGGCCGCCATATCGCACAGTGTGTAATCAATATCATGGCCGACAGCGCTGACGACCGGAATCTTGCTCGAAGCGACTGTGCGTACCAACTCTTCGTCGTTGAAAATCCAAAGGTCTTCATCCGAGCCGCCGCCGCGAGTTAACAAAATTACTTCGGGATCGGAATTTTGCAGCTTATTAAGAGCGGCACGGATTTGTGAAACCGCTTGATCCCCCTGAACCGCTGCCGGAACCAATTCGAGGTCACAGAGCGGCCAACGGCGTTTCCAGACCGAGACGACATCGTGATAAGCGGCTCCAGAAGCCGAGGTGATCACCGCCGCTTTATTCGGATATTTCGGCAGTGGCAGTTTTTTTGACTCATCAAACATATGTTCGGCATTCAGTTTTTTAAAGAGTTTTTTTAACGCTTCTTTGGCTGCACCTGTACCGTTCGGGGCGATATTTTCAACATAGATTTGGCAGTTGGAGTCTCGCTCAAACAGTGAAATTCTGCCGCTTACAATAACCGCAAGCCCATCACAAGGCGCAAACATCAATCTTTTTGATGCCGGAGCAAACATCACGCATTTAATGGTACTGTTTCTGTCTTTAAGAGTAAAATAGAGATGTCCTGTTTTAAAATGCTGTGTGAAGTTTGAAATTTCGCCGGTCACGAAGATATTTCGAAGCAGATCATCGCTGTCCAAGACGGCTTTGAGATAGGAGTTTAGTTGTGTAACAGTTAAAGTAATACTCACAGAACACCCTCCTTCATAGCGGTTAGAACAGCGGTTCCGACTGCGTTGTCGGTACATAACTCAACCGGAGCAAACAGAGCCCGCTCGCAAACGAGTTTTTCCCGAATGAGAGTATTAGCCGCTACGCCACCGCAATAAACAATTTTTGCGTCCTCATTAGTTTTCGTCAATTCTTTCGACAACTGCGCAACACTTGAACCGATATAGTCCAGACAAAACCTCGCAATATCTTCCGGACGCTCTTTATTATACAATTCTCTGCATAAATTTTCAAGACCGGACAAACAGATCCTGCCGTCTTTGATCGGCGCTTTCCTATTGAAAGTACGACTGCTTTTTAAAGCGAGCTTTTCAAGCACCGGCCCGCAGGGGAATTTAAAACCGAGCATTACACCTATCCGATCGATTGCCTGCCCTGCGCTGATATCCGCGGTGCCCCCGATGAGCTCGCAGGAGATGATTTTATCCTTATCCGGACGAACAAAAACGCACTCGAGCGTGCCGCCGGATAGATGAAACGCATAAAATTTTTCTGATAAAAGCGACAGTATGTCCAATCCGAAAACAGCGGCAGCGATATGCCCCGCCTGATGTGAAAAGGCATGCAACGGCACCCCGAGAACCGAAGCCATTGACTTTGCCATCGCTTCGCCGACTTTAAAACACGGCATATAAGAGCCGTTACAGTCTCTCGGCGCAGAGCTATACCCAATTGCATCAATGTTTGAAATGACTCCGAGTTTTTCAATCACTGCGGGTAAGTGCTTTATATGCAAAAATACCGCATCGCTTTGGCGTAAACCTTTATCGCCCTCTTTGACCGGTAGTAAAAGCCGGCTTTGAACAATACCGTTTCGGTTTGTTTCAAAGCCGCTTCTGAGTATTGCGGCAGAGGTTGTGTAATTGCTGGTATCAAATGCCAATATTGAATCGGTCTTATTTTTCATCTTGTTTGGTTTCGACGGGTACTTCCTTCTCGCTTTTATCAGCGCGAGAAATCGAGCCGAGAATACCGTTGATAAATTTAGTGTCTTCGGGCAGCGAATACTTTTTCGATAATTCAACTGCTTCGTTGATCGCAACTTCCACGGGAATATTCCCGAATTTAAACTCGTAAATACAGCAGAGTAAAATCGCATGGGCGACCTTGGAAATGCGTTTCAAAGTCCAGTCTTTCAGATTTTCAGAGATATACTTATCTATTTCCGCTCGGTTTACGGCGACACCTTTTGCTAATTCAAACGAGTAATCATCATATTTGAACTCTCGATGCTCCCTCGCCAATTCAACGATGGATTCGACAGTCTCTTCGGTAAAGGATTGTTCAAATACAATCAAAAATCCGGCTTCTCTGGATTCTTTTCGGTTCATACTAAAATCTTTCTTTCCGACTTGTTTATTTTTTCATTTTATTACAAAAACAGCCGCTTTTGCGTGGTCATTATACCACAGAAAAGCGGCTATATCAATCAAAATTCTCACTTCACCCTGAAAATTCGATATTTAAACGTAGAGAGAATGTGATTTCGGAATAAACAGATAGAAAAATATAACAAGTGCTTTTACTTCATTTCGATGATTCTTATATTTTCGACGTCTGCACCGCTTTCTGTGACAGTGATATCTTGAATCTGCGCCGCCTGAGCTGCGGTTAAACCATCTTCTCCCGCCGCCACCACAACACTGACAGTTCCGTCATTGATGTAGGCCATGCAGTCGGCAAAGCCCTTTGCCATTACGAGATTTTCGATTCGCCCCTCAGCTTCGATATTATCAGCCATGACCAACACCGATTGAGCCACGGTCATTTTGACATCTTCATCGGTAGCGTTATTAATCGTATCTTGCATTGTTTGAATCGCTTCATCCCGCGTCTTCTGGCGTGAAAGGCGGGCGGTTGTAAAATACTTCTCGGCATTTTCTGTCAGAATGCCTTCTACACCTTCAATGTTGGTGTTCCCGACGTCAATGATATCGCTCAGATTGGTTGCGCCGGTTGTATCGGTTAAAGGCGCTTGATTGCCGAATACCCAGCTGAGATATACCGTCACTCCCAACGCCACCACCAAGGCCGCCAGAATAATCTGCCGCTTTCCGTTTTTCATTGAAAATTGCCTCCTATTCGCTGCTCATTTTTGTGATGTAGATTTGATTGTAGCCGATATTGAAAGCCGCGGACACGATCTCGGTGATTTTGGCAACCGTTTTGATGTCGTCTCCGCCGTCGCAGAGAATCACGACACCCCTGATCTTGGGTTCTGCGGCCGCCGTGACGGCACTCGTGTTCAAGCCGGCGTTCGTCTGCAGCGTGATGACCACATCGATGCGGCCGACACCGTCGACTCGGCTGAGCAAGTCACTAACTTTATGCTCGAGTGTCTGCGTATATTCCGAGAAAGTATCGGTCTGCGCATTTTCCGAAGCCGTTTTTATTACTTCGGAGAACACAAGCAGGATCACTGCTGCCACCAACAAGATAATGACGGTTGTTTGCAGCTTTTTATTTTTTCCGAAGCTCTCCGTGAATTTATCTATGACAAACAAATATATCACCTCAATCCGATAAGATAATCTGCGTTTCGAGTCCGAAGTTTTCTTTGATGCAGTTCTCGATTAAAATAAACGCCGTCGATTGCGATCGGCTGATTTCCACCACCGCTTTGGGATTTTCGCTTTTCACATCCACTGTCACGCTTTTTGCCTTTACACCTGCGGAGGTTAGTTTTTTCATAATCAAAAACTCCACGCCGCCGTTTAATTCACCGTAGGAATATTCGGCAGGTGAACTTGTGAGTTTCGGCACTTTGAAATCGACTTTCGGCAGTTTTGCGCCGATCAACGGCAAACAAAAACACAGACAAAACAACAAGCAGCAGGCAAACTTCATGATCCGTTCGGTGCGTTTGGTGGGCGAGAGCAATTGAATGATCGAGCAAAAAATCCCTCCGGCGCAAAGGCCGATAACCCAGTTTCTCAACATATATTTATATGCCTCCGTAGGTCTTCATCATGACCGTAATTCCCACAATAAAGACGAGTGCTGTCAAAACCATGGTCGCAATCACAATCGACAGCATATCGCCGAGGGTTTTCAGCAGCTTTGCGACACCTTTTTGATCGGTTGAGGACGCCAATGCGGAACAAAGTCCCACAGCCAATTTCCAAAGCGCAACTGTGACGATCTCCGGCAAAAAACACAGAATCACGGCGGCAACACCGAAAAAACCGAAGGTGTTTTTAATGACAGAAAAGCACGAGACTACCGAGGAAACCGCATCCGATAACCCGCCGCCCACAAGGGGTACCGAGCCCGAGACCAGCATCTTCAACGTTCGGATTGTCACGGAGTCGGCAGCGGTGGTCAGATAGGATTTCAAGGACATCAATCCGACCAAAACCGTGACTGCGGCACCGAGCAGCCATACGACCAACCCTTTAAAAAATCCCGACAGTTTTTCGAGATCGGCGCTGTCTGTGATGCCGCTGACCACGCCGAATGCCGCAAAGATTCCGCAAACCGGAAGCACGGCAGTCCTGACAAGCCAAACAACGATTTCAGCTGCAGCAAGCAAGGTTGCGGCTGAGACCGTGGCTGAGATCGGCTGCCCTGAAGCGGACACCGCTGCCGTAAACACCGGAACAAATCCGGTCATAAAAACCGATGCTTCTTCAATTTGCCTGAACGATTTTGTGAGTTGACTGACGAGCGGAATTAAAATCGCCGAAGCCGCCGCAACGACGGCAAAATACTGATATGCTTTTTCGAATCCCGGACGATTTTCAAGCCGCAATCCGTTCATCATCTGCCCGATCAATAAAACCGCGCATACAGCAAAACCGGCGGCAAGCGGAGCGGGATAACTTTTCTTTGTCAAAGCCAAAATGATATCGGCTATGCTCCCGGGTTGGAGCTCCATAAATTCCGTGGGATTGATTTCGCCGAGCCCCATTTGATCAAGCAGCGCTTTTGTCTGGTCGTCGGGCATCTGCTCGACCTCATCCGCTCCGAATTCGGTCAGCTGCTCGTCAACCAGTTGGTTATATTCCTCATCAGTCAGAGCATTAGCCGTAAAGCAAAATATACTTACGGCGATTAAGAGGCTTAAAGCAAACGCTGCCTCCCACTTTTTTCGTCTACTTGTGATTAATTTCATACCAGCAGTTTTTTCACCACTTCCACAATCTCACCGATTAAGGGAATACAAAGCAGAACGATGGCAATTTTTCCGGCGAGTTCGATGTTTGAAGCAAGGGAATTTTGACCGGCGTCAGTGCAACTGTCACAGGAAAGCCCGACTAAAATGCTGATACCGAGCGCTTTTGTGACTGCGGAAAAAAATTCGGTAGGAATACCGCTTTGAGTAGCCAATGTCTCCAACGCTTTTACAATCGGATTAATTTTTGAGAGCAGATATAACAGTAAAATTACTGAAAATCCGATGGCTAATGCGGCGCTGAATTCGGGCTTGTACTGTTTTAGAATCACACAAATTACCGCTGTTGCCATGCCGAGCAGCGCAACCGTGATGATGTCGATACTCATAAACCGAACAGTGATTTGATCGTGCGGAAAAGATTGCTGATTTCATAGACGATCATCGTCAGCACCACGATCAGACCCGCCAGCGTGGTCAGCATCGCCTGTTCTTCGCGCCCGGAACGCGTGAGAATTTGATGGAGCACCGCTACGATAATGCCGATTGCCGCAACCTTGAAAATAAAGTTGATGTCCAGCATTGAATTCCCTTCCCGTTTATAATCTTAAACCGTTTTATGTAGTTATAATATTAAAATGGCTGCGGCAATCCCGATCAGAACGCCGAGTTTTTGATAAAGCCCCGCTAAATTTCCACGGTCGTGTTTGTATTCATCGAGTAAAACACCGCATTTTTCCAGTAATTGTTCGCATAATTCAATCTGCGTCTGTGCGTCACTGCGCCCTAAAAACCCGCCTAATTTTAAAAATAGCTCTCGGTCTTTTTTTAATAAATATTCCGGCAGTTCAGATATCGCAGCTGCCAAAGCGGCTGAGGGATCGGAATGTTTGGACATAATCTTCCATTTTGAAAAAAAGATGCCGAGATGCGTCAGGTGAAGCTGTTCGATTCGGTTGAAAATTACATCTGTGGAAGCATTTTCGTAGTGCAGCAGACCTTTTATTTCAATCAGAACGCGTTGTAACTCCTCCAGAGCGGATTTTCGCTTTTTCAGGCGGGCCGCCTGTGAAAACCCGATCAAAATTGACGCGAAACAAACCATAAGCGCTGCAGCAAGCCGCATTTAACTCACCGCTTCCGTGTTGACACATTCAAACCGATAACCGCTTTGGCCATATCCGTACAGGAGAACCGCTTTGGAAAACACTCGGTTTTCAGATAAAATGCGAATTTGCGGTTTCGACAGCAATTCCTCGGCGCTTCCCGCGTGAATCGAGGCATACACCGCGACGCCGCTGTTAACGGCTTCTGTCAGGGCAATTACCTCGGCGGCGGTGCCGATCTCATCACAGAGCACCGCTTCTGGGCGGAGATTGCGCACCGCGAGTAAGATGGCCTCTGCTTTTGGCATTCCGCGAATGACATCGCAGCAAACCCCTTCCGGCGAGAGCTCCCCGCGTTCGTCGGCTGCTGTAACTGCGAAAAATCTTCCGTATCGGGCGCTAGATAGCGCATTCGCCATGTCCCGAAGAAGCGTCGTCTTCCCGGTTCCGGGCGCTCCTGCGATTAAAAGCGAACGGAGCGTGTCCGAATTCGAGGCCAAAAAATGAGATTTCAACTGGTCGGCGACCCCTACGAGGTTTCTTGCGATGCGAAGGCGGATGGTTGAAATTTCGTTGAAGTTGATGATTTTCCCCGCCGCGTCTTTGACCGCGTTTCCGCAGATGCCAGCGCGGTGTCCGCCTTTGACCGTGATATAACCTTGCAAAAGTTGGTCGCGGTGGGTCTGAACAGAATAATCGCAAAGCCGTAAAAGACATTCTTCCATTTCAGCGGCGGTGGGTTTATACAATTGAAAAGCGGTATCTGCGCACAGATTACCGGTCTTCCCAAAAAATACAGTCTCGCATTCGCTGTTAACACAAAAACAACGATCTTTGCGCAATGTGATCTCGGTCGCACGGTATCGCTGAGTATGTCCGACAGCGGAAAGCATTCGGTAAAACGGCTCTCCGAGCGCCGCCGATGCGCTTTCAAAGGCATCCGTGTTCCCCACCTCCGTTTCAACAAAGCGTATGCTTGTCTCACGGTTGATATGCGCTTTATTTTTTAACCGGAATATGATAGAATTTACCTATCAAGTAACGGAGGCGGCGTTTTATGGAAAATAAAATCATCTTATATTACGGCGGAACCCATGCCATGGACGTCGCAGTTTGCGGAATTGCGGACGCCTATTCCCTTTCCGGGAAGAAAGTGCTCTACACCGATTTCTCAAACTCCGGAAAGTATAATACTTTTACAGGCATCGATAACCCGAAATTGCGGGTCTTTCAGCCCTCGCATCCGACCGGTCAGAATTATGCCGAGATGACTGATGAAAAGCGGCGTATTGCGCTGCTTGACAACACCGATTATTTCGAGACAGCAACAAATAAAGCCGTTTTCGGCGGCTTTGATTTGGTAATATTCGATGGGATCTCCGACGCAACCGCGTTCGGTGTGCTGTATGAAGGAATTTTAACCGACTGGCTGACTGCCAGGCCGGAACATCTCGATGTGCTGGTCACGGGAACATACGCGAGTGCCAAAATGGCTGATCTTTCGAATGAGATTTATAACTTCACAAGAGTAAAATAACCTTTTAATCGGGAATCACTAGTTCTTTCAAATATGGAATCACTTTATAGACATCGCCGCAGCCGAACGTCATAACCAAATCGTCGGGTTCGGCATTTTCTTTGATTGCCTTAGCCGCAGACTCGAAATCGTCGGCTAAGACGCAGTTTTTAATCTTTACGGCCAAATCCGAAGACGAAATACCGTAGGTGTTGATTTCTCTTGCACCCATGATCGGCAGCAAAATGGTCTGATCGGCCATGTTCAGGGAGT
Source organism: Oscillospiraceae bacterium (assembly GCA_035353335.1). Lineage (NCBI taxonomy): Bacteria > Bacillati > Bacillota > Clostridia > Eubacteriales > Oscillospiraceae > Oscillospiraceae bacterium. The sequence continues at coordinate 29,441 of DAOPZJ010000029.1, forward strand.
CGGCGAGTCCGTCGAGCATCAGTTTAGTACGTGAAAAAGTCACAGGCTGAAATACCGCGATAATACGCTTGTGTCCGGTCAGTTTTGCGGCGTTGATTGTGGCAGCGAGCTCTGTGGGATTGTGCGCGTAGTCATCGGCGAGTGTAAAGCCGTTAAACTTTCCAATCATCTCAAAACGCCTGCCAGCTCCGTGAAACTCATTGACCGCTTGAATTGCCGCTTGAAGTTCGACTCCGCACTGATCGGCAGCAGCAAGTACCCCGAGGGAGTTCATCACATTATGCTTTCCGGGGATTTTTAATTCGATATTTCCGGCAGTCACTCCGTCGATATCAAACTCATAGGAGAAATACGGACCGTTTTCAATAATGTTTTTGGCTTGATAGCGACATCCGGCGGTGGTTCCGAACAAAACCACGTCGGTTTTGCAAAATTCCACTGCTTTCAGCGTGTTTTTGTCGTCGCCGTTGGCGATGACCATCTTTTTAGTCTGATTAGCGAACTGTGCAAACGATTTAATGATGTTGTCGAGGTTTTTAAAATATTCGAGATGATCCTCGTCGACATTCAAAATCAACGAATAAGCCGGATAGATATTCAAGAATGTGTCGCGGAACTCGTCGGCTTCGCAGGTCATGAATTCGCTTTCCCCGACCCTGCCGCTGCCGCCGATTGAGGCCAGTTTCCCGCCGATGACCGCTGACGGGTCTTTTCCGGCTTTGAGAAAAACCTCGGTCAGCATGGAAGTCGAAGTGGTTTTTCCGTGCGTTCCGCAGACGCCGACTGCCTTTTCATAAGAATTTGCGACGATCCCCAGCAACTGCGCGCGCGTCATCGTCGGTATACCTTTGGCCTTAGCTGTGACAAGTTCCGGGTTATCTTCGAGCAGCGCGGCAGTATAGACGACCAATTCGCAGTCAACGATATTTTCAGGAAAATGCCCGAGCACCACCGGGATACCCATCTTGCGGACGGCGTCTACCGTGGGCGACGGGTTGTTGTCCGAGCCGGTGATTTGATATCCTTCGCTGTATAAAATTTGCGACAGCGGATACATCCCGCTGCCGCCGATACCGATGAAATGAATCTTATGCGCTTTTAACGCATCAAATCTGTAAATCTCACTCACTCCCAAAAATAACATAACCGAGGAAAAACATTGCAATAATTATAGTATACAGACGAACATTTTTCAATATGCACCTGCATTTGATTGCGCCTTTTAATATTCGAATTTACGTATTTTTATAAGTCTTTTGTATTGCAAAAATCTTTCCATTATGGTATTATCAAATACCGTGACAATGATGTCTATGAATTTTTGGAGGGTATATTCATGATTTTTTTTGTGATTAACGCAGGGAGTTCGTCTCTGAAAAGCCAACTGATTGAGATGGATACCCGCAGCGTGCTCGCCGAGATCAATTGCGAACGTATCGGTATCGACGGCCGCATCAAATATAAATTTCCCGACGGCAAAAAATTAGCCATTGAAACTTCCCTGTCCGACCACATGACTACTTTTAAAAAGGTGGTTGAGTTGGTCACTTGCGGCGAAACAAAAGTGATCAATTCGATTAAAGATATCAAAGCGGTTGGCCACCGGATCGTCTTCGGCGGCATGGAGCTGGTGAAATCGGTGCTCGCCGATGATAAAGTCATCGCAACCATCGATAAATATGCGGAATATGCGCCGCTGCACAATCCCGCCGAGGCCAACACCGTGCGTGCCTGCATTCAGATGTTCGGAAAGGATGTCCCCCAGGTCTGTGTGTTCGACACTTCCTTCCATCAGACCATGCCGATGGCACATGCGATTTACGGTATTCCGTATGAATATTACGAAAAATATGCTGTCCGCAAAATGGGCTTTCACGGCATTTCGCACCAATATGTCGCGAACCGCGCAGCTCAGTTGCTCGGTAAGGCCCCTAAAGACACTAAGATCGTCACCTGTCACATCGGCAACGGCGCTTCGATCTGCGCGGTCGACGGCGGCAAATCCGTTGATATTTCAATGGGTTTCGGCACCTGCGACGGCATTCTGATGGGCACCCGCTGCGGCATGATCGACCCTTTGGCGCTGTTTTATATCGCCCAGAAAGAGAAGATGTCGGTGGCCGACCTGAACACGCTGGTCAATAAAAAAAGCGGCTTGCAGGGCGTTTCGGGCATCAGCAGCGACAGCCGCGAGCTTGAAGAAGCGGAACTGGCCGGCAATGAAAGAGCGAAACTTGCAAACGACATCCAACGGTATCACGTCAAAAAGCTGATCGGCTCTTATGCGTTTGAAATGGGCGGTTTGGACGCAGTCGTCTTCACTGCGGGAATCGGCGAACGCTCCCCGATGCTGCGCGCAGGCGCATGCACGGGTTTGGAACGGTTCGGCATCAAGATCGATCCAATTTTAAACGAAAAGATGAACGGTAAAGAAGCCAATATCTCAGCGCCGGACGCCAAGATTCCGGTGTACATCATCCCGACCAACGAGGAACTACAAATCGCATTCGAGATTGAAAAAGTAGCTTTCGGGAAATAAACAATAAATTTGATATGCAAAAGGCGCACCTAAGGTGTGCCTTTTTTATTTTTATTAGTAAATATAAAGTTGTTTTATTTTATATATGACAATTTTCACAGAATTGTTTTTGAAAATCACGCATAAACAAATCAACCTTTTCATGATTTCCGGCTCATCCACTTTTGTCAATTGATGATCTTCGAACAGCCATTGCTCGTGTAGCAATTTATCTTTGTTTTTAATTTTTATAATTCTATGAATTGATACGGGTTGATTGTTTGTAAGCATAAGCCAGCTATATTCAAAAAAGAAAGATACATTTTTCGGCATTCGTTATAAATTTTTGGTACAAATTTAATACATCAAATATCGAATAAAGAAAATTAAGTACTGCGATATTAAATAA
>DAOPZJ010000030.1 GCA_035353335.1 Oscillospiraceae bacterium
GTCCGTGCGGTGGCCCACGAGAATTAATATCAGATAAAAAAAACGGCGTATTGTTTCCCGTTAAAGATCAGTACGCTCTTGAAACAGCAATTACTGGTATCATTGCTGATAGCAAGTATGCCGATTCTCTTGGCAAACAAGCTGCTAATATTCTGGATATAGCAGATCCAACTACTGTGTACAATATATGGGATGATTATTTAAGCAAAGTATAAACTTATATTCTTGAAAGGCGATCGAACTATTCATGAGTAAGCTTAAACATATTGTAGATATCGTAGTTAATGGCTCTAAAGGTCTTGACGGACAGAAAGCGCGTGAAGCGGAAAGAGAACGTAGAATCATATTGACTGCTTTTACCGGTGCTGTTGCAAAAGCAATAGCTACAGCAATACCATTAGTATCGGTTAAATTTTCTCTCTCTTACCTCGGTGATGAACTGTACGGCTTATGGGCAACAGTCACATCTTTTTTTGCTATGTTTACTTTTGCGGATCTCGGACTTGGAAACGGACTTCAAACTGAATTAAGCAGAGCAAACGGCGGAGATGACATTTCATACAAAAAAAAACTTGTCTCAAGCACATACTTTGTTTTAACCGCGATTGCAATAGTTTTATTACTGATTTTTCTGCCGCTTTACCCACTCCTAAATTGGGCAAAAATTATGAATGCTGAGTCTGAAAAGGCGGTTGTATTATCAGGTGGATTTGTATTAGCGATAGTGTGTTCAAAAATATTTGAAATACCTATGGGGTTAGTTCAGCGAACACAAAATGCATTGCAGGAAGGCTATAAATCATACATCTGGCAAATATGCAGCAGTCTTCTAAGCCTTATATTGATTATTATCATTTCGAGATTAAATCTCGGAGCTGTTACAATGATTTGGGCGGCATCATTGACGGTTTCTGTTGTCTCTCTGATCAATATGATTGTTTATTTTGGATTTCAAAAGTCGCACATTGCCCCATCATCTAAATATATCGATATAAAAACATCGCGCAGTTTGTTAAAAATAGGAATAGAATTCTTTGTTTTATCTCTTGTCACATCCGTGAGCTTATCTTTTGATAACTTTATTGTATCACAAATAAGCAGTTTGTCAGAGACGACGCCATATTCATTGGCATATAAGTTTGCGCATGTACTTGGAATTGTCTCTATAATGCTCAGTACCCCGATGTGGTCGGCTAACGGAGAAGCTTTAGCACGCGGCGATTATGATTGGGTAAAAAAGAGAACAAAGACAATGGCTTTACTCTCTCTTTTGCTTTCAGTAGTCGGCTCAATAATCATAATTATTTTTGTTAATCCGGTTATGAGTTGGATGGGAAAAGATTTATCAATATCGTATTTTACTCTGAGCGGAATGTGTGTATTACAAGTGTTGATTGCAATTATCAATCCTTATTTTATGGTTCTAAATGCGGGACGAATCATTAAAAAACAAATTTATATGTTTTCAATCTATGCAGTTGTTTCAGTAGCTTTAAAATGGATTTTAGGAAAAACAATAGGGACTTGTATGATTCCTTGGATAGGGGCTATTTGTTATGCCGTCATTGTTATTCCGTACACATTTCTGACAGTACAAAAATTATTTCAAAGGAACAGTGGTGAGACAAAATGATATATATAATTTTATCCATAGCCGTTATTCTCTCCATAGTTGCTCCGAAGAAATTTGTTTTTTTCTACTGCTTTTTTGGATGTGAATTGGATGCATATGGTGTGACAAGCTATTTCAATCAATCATTTCAATATTATGCGGTGATTATGCACCTCCTTTTAATAATATCATTGTTCGTGTCATTTTATCGAAATCGATCTTTCTTAAAAAATAAGTATATTGTCATCTCTTTCGTATATATAGTTGCTATTACTATATCTGTTTTGTTTGGATATCTAATTCACGATTATGATGGAAACATTATTTACCGTGTTATATATGCTTCTACGACTTTTGGGCCGTCAATATTTATTATATGGCTATGCGAATCACATCACTTGAATAAAAGTACGTCTGATTATTCGATATTAGTAATTGCTGAAGTATTGTTAGCGTGTTTTGTAATCTATTTACCAAGTGCTTTTGAAGCAATAAATGGAATTAAATATACTGCTGATGGCTATATTTATTCTCTTGGAAATAGAAGCCCTGCTCAATTATCGAATTTTTACGAGATATTTTTCCAAAAAGGAAGGTTCATGGCAACAGGACAATTTCATAATGCGAATGCACTTGGTTTTTGTTCAGGAATGGGCGTGGTTTTGTCGTTATTGAAACTCTCAGATATATATACTATAGATAATAATCCGTTGAAGATGAATATGCGTAGAAAAGCGTTTTGGATCATGTTTTTACTGCTTTCCGGATTTGTATGGTGCAGTGCCGGTACAAGAGGCATATTACTGACAGTGATAATTGTACTTGGACTAATAATATTCGGCAGCCCTAAGATTTCACAGAAAAAAATTGTAGCTGCTTTATTTATTATGCCACTGGGCGTGATTGCTGTCATATTATTTGGAGATATTGTCTATTCATATTTATTTGGAAATGCTGCTGCTACATCATTTGATAGCCGAGGAGCACTAATAATCAATGGGTTGAAATATTTGTGGGATAATTCTTTGTTTGGAAGTGGTGGTGAAGCAACAGGACTGCGTCTGGTTGGAGTTGACCCACATGTGTTGCCATTAAAAATTGCAACATTGTATGGTGTGTTACCATCAGTAATTTCTATAGTTTTAATTTATATATACCCTATACGAGATTTATTGAAAGTTAATAATTACAAAGTGAGATTGGGGTCATTGGGTCTCTTGTTAGGCGTATGGTTAATGTCTATTACCGATAATATGGCACTAACGGGATTGTTTTGGATTTCGATGGCAGAATCCATATTTTATTTGACAAAGGGTAATGATTATGAAAACAATGATGGAAAAACTATTATATGATCGCGTGAACAAAAAGTTTAAAGCATGGAATCATTATGCCCGAATATATTGTAGTAACACAATATCAGTGTATAGACGCCCATTTCTCGGATGGAAGTTTTCTGGGCTGTTTGGAGATATTGCCGTTTCATATAACATCGAAACAGGTCGGAATAAAATCAGAATATACAAGCATTGGTTTGAAACAAAAATGCACTATACTGTATCTTTAAACGCCGATAACTTTACCGGCTTAATCAAAGACAGCCGAATTTCAGACTGTTTTGTTCTCCCATATATGCGTAATATTGACGGGTACACCTTAATACGAGACACAAGGATTGTCGTTATTACAGACAAGGGACAGATATATCATAACAAACCGGATCGTAGAGCAGAAAACGCTGGGAAATCTAAGCATAAAGACGAAGTAAGGTTTCAAGAAAGTGCAGTCTGGGATCTTCCCGGAAGACTGTATCCGTCAGCTGATAAGGAATGCGCATCCTCAGAATATTATTTTCCACATTTGCCCAAAAAGTCATATGAATATCATCCTGCAATCACATGCGACTCGTCTGTTAATAAATATGGGAGCGTAAATTTCGGCAAATCATTCAAATATATCGAAGATGGTGCGGAGCATGAATTATCGCGCTTCTATATTCCGCTGCGTGATAAAGAACAAAGCAATCCCTTCTTTCACATAGGCGGCACAGAACCGGATTATAAACTGTCATTGATGGGCACATATCGAAGTAATACATCTGTCGGTGTTAGAATATGCATATTTGCTACAGACGATGGTGGACGTAATTGGTTTTGCAAATATGAATTCGGAGACTCAGGTGAATATGAATTTAATCAATCTCACGAAGAAGCAGGTCACAACTGGGGGAATCCGATTATTGCGGATACCGATAATCAGTATGTGGAAAAATCAATTTGTTTCACAAAACGCTCAATTATACCGCCTTCTTCCGACTGTAAAGAACCTGTAGATATTTTTCGGTGGGATGATCGCATCAGTATTCTTAGAATTGACATGAACATTACTGTTTGCATGACATCTGAGCAACCGCATCATTTAAATACCGGTAACATCATTGCTTTACAAAAGAAGACAAGCGGAGAATCATATTATGATTTCTTATGCAATTCGCAAATAACCAGTAAGAGCGCAGGGAATGGTCTTCTGTTCAAGGTAAATGTACTTGATGAATATACATTTGAGTTATTTGAATATACTGGAAACCCATTTAACAATATCTGCTGCCGTCATATACATCAAATAAATAAAATTAAAGATGGCTGGCTGATAAGTACCGGAGAGATATATCCAAACGGATGGTTGTTGTATTTTCAAATGAAAGAATCAGATACATTTACAAAAAAGCCTGCACACAGTAAGTTTCATATATATCGCTTAAATTCATCGGAAAGCTCTGTTCAACGAGTTCTTGGAGCAATTTTATGTGATGATGAAAATCAGACTTTGATATATGCATCAGACCACGATCTTCTTGAAAGAACAGAAATTAATCTGCCTGACGGCAGGAGCATCCGAATATCAAGAAGTTCAATCGGAATATTTAAAGGCAAGCTTCGAGATATTGATGACAGAAATAAATTCCATATTTTCAAAGAAACCGCAGAACCAACATTTTTCTTCAAAAAAATTGACGGTGTATATTATTGGTGCGGTATGCGCGGGCAGTTTTTAGTTTCGGAAAACATGACCGACTGGTACGAATTAAGACTTGATAAACCGATAATACAATACGGCGGAACGTTCAATGGTGTTTCTTTATTGGACGATTATATAGTTGTTTTCAGGAGGTAATAATTAATGGGACTGCTAAAATCACTTAAGCCCTTGTTTAGCAAATTAAAGGCTGCTAAGAACCCTCTTGCTTATGCAAAAAAGATCGGTGTAAACATTCGGGGGAGGGTACAATTTTACGGTAATCCCTGTTCAATGTTTGGTTCAGAACCGTGGTTGATCACGTTAGGAGATAATGTGTATATTACCGATGAGGTTCGATTTATCACACATGACGGCGGGACGCTTCCTCTCAGAAAAGAAGTCCCAGATTTAGAAATCACCAAGCCGATAATCGTCGGAGATGACGTTTATTTCGGTATACGGAGCATGGTATTACCGGGAGTTACGATAGGCAACCGTTGTATCATTGCCGCCGGATCTATTGTAACTAAGGATGTTCCGGATAATTCCGTAGTTGCCGGAATCCCTGCTCGCGTAATAAAAACGACCGATGAATATCTTGAGAAGATCAAACGTGAGTCATTACATCTGGGAAACCTAAAAGGCGAAGAAAAAGCAGAAAAATTAAGAAAAATCTATCATATTGATTTTGAAATATAAAGGCGTTTGATAATAACATGAACATATTAATTTTATCATCCGGATATTTTCCATACGGCGGTGCATACGCTTCAAGACTGTTAAATTTTTGTAGAGCAATCGAGCAAAATAATAGTATTCACGTCATAACATGGTTTGATTCACAAGTGGATGTAGATAATTTAATTTTCGAAATATGCACATACGAACACCTCTGTGACTCACATAATAAAATCGAGAACTACATTTTGCCAAGTAAACTTGTGAAGAAAGCTTTGGATTACATAAACCAGAACAAAGTTGATTTGGTAATATCAAGTCGTATGCCTATTAGCTTTGGCTCATTGCTTAATCTTTGTAAAAAAAAGCGAATACCCCTGGTAATTGAGCAGTGCGAATGGATAGATCCATCAAATTTCAAGTTCAACAGATTTCATCCGATGTATTTCTTAGGCGAGAATAATATGAAACGTCGATATAAAAAGGCAAACGGGATTATCGCCATCAGCAGATTGCTCGAAAATCATTTTTCGTCTCAGGGTATCAGCACAATACGGATTCCGACAATACTTGATGTTTTAGACACCGAATACAGCACCAAAACAATTAATCAACCGACTGTGATTTCATATTGCGGTTCGCCCGGAACGTCAAAGGAGAATTTGAAAAACATCATTGAAACGTTGACAGTCGTAAACTGCGAGTCAGTAAGAATTAAACTAAACATATATGGTCCGGACAGAAATGCAGTGATGAAAAATACCGGATACGACAATGAACATTTATTACAGATAAAAGACTATGTCAACATTTACGGCAGTATTCCACAACCACGAATTGCCGGAGTTATCAAAGCATCGGATTATACTTTCTTTGCTCGTCCCGACAGACAGTCTTCAAATGCCGGATTTCCGACAAAATTTGCGGAAAGCATGGCGTGCGGCACGCCTGTCATAACCAATCTTACAGGCGATATTGAGTTATATTTGAAAGATGGTATCAACGGGCATGTGCTTGATAGCATTACACCGGAAAGTATTAATAAAGTTTTATGTAGAATAATCAATGAGTCGCCTGAAGACAGGCAGAAGTTAAGAAAGTGTGCAAGAGAAACAGCAGAAATATCGTTCGATTACCGTATTTATTCATCTATCATCGAAAAATTTTTGCAATCCATTATACAGGAGACAGAGCAATGAGTGAAAACGAAATAACAATGGTATATGGAACACGCTGCCGCTGCAAAGAAGGAAAATATTATCTAACCGGTGGATTCGGTAGGCTTGTCGATGAAATGGCTAAAAAATATGAAAGAGTGTATCTGATGATACCCGTGATTCACGTAAGTCTAGACGAAGTTTTTTCTGAATACGCACTTGAGGGAAGCAACATAACAGTTCAGGAATTAACTCCTTATTCTGGTTATATTGAAGCCATCAAAAAAACGATTCAGCTAAAGAAACAAATCAAAGAGTATTCAATGCAGTGGAAAGGTGTTGTCTATATTCGGTGGATGACCGCTTTATACGAGTATATCTATAAATGCGCAAAAAGAAAGAATCTGCAAGTATGCTTTCATCTTGTTGATGATGGAGAAACGATTATCAAAGACGGTAATAAATATAAAGGAATAAAACGTTTTTTTGCTTTATGTGTAGCTAAAAAAAATTCCAAGATTATAAAAAAAATCATGAAAACAGTTCCTACGTTGATTAATGGAAACGGAATGAGACGGTTATATCGTCAGGATAATGACCATGTAAAGGAAATCCGGACAAGTACGTTCTTAAAAAGTGAGATTACACATAATCACAAGACAATGAATAAGGACAAAGTGAACCTAATTTTTGTTGGTACTGTCAGACCGGCAAAGGGCTTGGACTATTTGCTGCAGGCAATGGACAAGCTGATTAAGTATGGCATAAATATCTATCTGACGATTGTGGGCGACGGGGATTATATAGAAACACTAAAAGAACGCGCAAAAACCATGAGAATTATCGATCGCATCCGCTTTACCGGAAGACTTGCTATGGGAAAACAACTTTTTGAAGAATATAAGCAAAGTGATATTTTTATTTTACCTTCTCTTTCAGAAGGTACGCCTCGAACTTTGATAGAAGCAATGTGTAATGGTGTACCTGTCATCGCGACTGATGCAGGTGGTATTACTTTCACAGTAAAGGATCATGAAAATGGTTTGATCGTACCTACAGCAAATGCCGAAGCGATAGTAAAAGCAATTGTAGAAATAATTGAAGATGATAATCTTAGAAATAAAGTTGTCCAAAGCGGCTTTCTATTCGCAGAGAATAATACCATTGAATCACATACAAACGAAGTTTGTTCTTTTATCCGACAATATTGCGGAGAAGGTGTAAAATGAAAATAACAGAAAAGCAAAATATGCTGCTGGAACTTATCACAAATTTTCACAAAGCATGTGTCTCATTGTGTATCAAGTATTCACTCGCTTGTGGGACTGCACTCGGTGCCGTGCGCGAGCATGGATTTATCCCATGGGATGACGATATTGATATAATGATGAGATACTCCGATTATTTGGTTATGCAAAACAGTAAGCAGACAGAGTTCAAATGGGTTTGTGCCAAAAATGAGAAAAAATCCCCTGTTATACTTGCAAGAGTATATGATAAAAACGTAGATTATGATCATCTTGAAGCATTTCCTTATATAGATATTCATGTATATGTCGGCGGGAGTGACAATGATGCCGAAACAATCAGGGCAATTAAAATAACGGATTTTTACGCAAAAGTATATTGGGTAAAATCAAGAAGATATCACAATATACTCAAGCGTAAAAAAAGTTTTATTGGAACGCTGTGTAAAATACCACTGCTTGTGGTTTCCAAGAAAAAATGCGTAGCAACTATGATTAAGTATATAGACAAATGGGATTATATCACCGCAAAAAAAATATTTCCTTTACAGGGATATTACAAGGAAAAAGAGATATTACCAAAAATGTGGTTAGAAAGCTACGTCCTTTTGCAGTTCTGTGGTGTTGAGCTATATGTTATCAGTAACTATGACGCTTACCTAAAGCAGTTATACGGAGATTATATGACTCCTGTTCGGTATAAGCGGACTTAATGGGGGAAAATCATGAAAGCATTAATACTTAATTCCGGCCTCGGTCATCGCATGGGTGTCCTGACAAGCGAACATCCGAAATGTATGACCGAAATATCAAGTAATGATACAATACTCAGCCGCCAACTAAAGCTTGTTGCCTCGACCGGTATTACTGAGGTTGTAATGACAACAGGGTATTTTGACGATGTTCTCGTCAATTACTGCAATTCTCTCGGACTTCCGCTACACTACACCTTTGTGAAGAATCCGATTTACGACAAGACTAACTACATCTATTCCATCTACTGCGCTAAGGATCAACTTCAGGATGATGACATTGTGCTTATGCACGGCGATCTCGTCTTTGAAAGCTCCGTGCTTGATGATCTTCTTGCTTGTGATCATAGCTGCATGAAGGTTAGTTCTATAATTTCACTGCCGGTAAAAGACTTCAAGGCAGTTGTACATAACGGCAGAGTGGAAAAGGTTGGCATAGAGTTCTTTACCGACGCAATGGAAGCGCAAGCACTCTATAAGCTCAATAAAGACGACTGGAAAGTCTGGCTCGATAAAATCTATGAATATTGCGAAGCCGACAACCGCAAGTGTTATGCGGAGGTCGCTCTTAATGAAGTTTCGGACAGGTGCGCCATATATGCTTATGATGTAAAGGACAGGCTTTGTACTGAAATTGATACGCCGGAAGATCTCGCTGTTGTTAAAGCAAAGCTTGCAGAGGTTGAAAGCCGCACGGTATATATGTGTTTCTCGACAGATATTATACATAGCGGTCATATCGCCATAATTAAGAAAGCTGAAAAGCTTGGAAAGCTGATAATTGGCGTCCTTTCGGACGAAGCCATTGCAAGCTATAAGCGTTTTCCGCTCATGCCGTTTGACGAGAGAAAGACATTGTTTGAAAACATAAACGGCGTAAAAAAAGTCGTTTGTCAGAACACACTCAGCTATGTCGATATACTCAGGGAGCTTCGCCCTACATATGTTGTTCACGGTGACGACTGGAGAGAAGGTTTTCAGAAGCCGATCCGTGACGAGGTGGTAAGTATACTTGCTGAATACGGCGGTCAACTTGTTGAATACCCGTATTCAAAGGACGAAAAATTCGATGAGCTTGAGAAAATGTCAAGAGCGCAGCTTTCAATGCCGGATATCAGGCGCGGACGTTTGAAAAAGCTGATCAATATGAAGGGCTGCGTGACGGCTCTTGAAGCACACAGCGGAATCACGGGACTGATTGTTGAGAAGACGACTGTATTGCAGGACGGAAAAACATATCAGTTCGATGCCATGTGGATTTCTTCCCTCTGCGATTCCACAGTAAAGGGCAAGCCTGACATTGAACTTGTCGATATGACCAGCCGATTCCGCACTATTGACGAAATTATGGAGGTTACAACAAAGCCGATCATCTTCGACGGCGACACCGGCGGGCTGACTGAGCACTTTGTATATACCGTCCGTTCATTGGAGCGCATGGGCGTTTCCATGATAATCATTGAGGACAAGACCGGGCTGAAAAAGAACAGTTTGTTCGGAACAGAAGTCAAACAAACGCAGGATTCCATTAAGAATTTCTCTGCAAAGATCGCCGCCGGCAAGAAAGCGCAAAAGACACAAGGCTTTATGATATGCGCTCGTATCGAAAGCTTTATTCTTGAACAAGGCATGGAAGATGCGCTAACACGCGCGTTTGCATTTGCCGAAGCAGGAGCCGATGCAATAATGATTCATAGCCGCAAGAAAGACCCTGCTGAGATTTTCGAGTTCGTTGAAAAATTCAGAGCAAAGAATACTGTTACTCGTGTTGTCGTCGTTCCGACTTCGTTTAACTCTGTCACAGAGGACGAGTTCAAGTCAAGAGGCGTGAATGTAATAATATACGCAAATCAACTCACCCGCAGCGGATTCCCCGCAATGCAGAGTATCGCCAAAATGATACTCACCAATCACAGAGCTAAAGAAGCCGATGATATGTGTATGCCCATTAAGGAGATAATCAATCTCATTCCGGAGGAATAAAAATGTCACAAAAGATTATGACCGGAATCGAGCATTTCGATGAACTGTGTGCAGCACTATCTCCAAAAAGTATCTTACTTGTATGCGATAGTTCATTTAGGTATCTGCCGGATTCAATTCAGAGTATTTATAGCAACCACAAGGAAACGGTTACTGTCTTTAACGCATTCACACCAAATCCGCAGTATGAACAGGTCTGTGAAGGCGTTAAGTTGTTTAACGATGAACAATGTGATGCTATTGTCGCAATCGGCGGAGGCAGCACGATCGATGTCGCCAAGTGCATAAAGTTATTCTGTAAGATGAATCCCTCCGTTAATTACCTGCAACAGGAATATAAGGACAGCGGAGTGCCTTTGATTGCTATCCCCACAACAGCCGGAACAGGCAGTGAATCAACACAACACGCGGTGATTTATTACAATGGGGCAAAGCAATCGATTTCTCACCCGAGTATTGTCCCGAATTATTGCATCCTTGAACCGTCAGTCCTAAAGACTCTCCCAATTTACCAAAAAAAATGTACAATGCTCGACGCTCTCTGTCAAGGAATCGAATCATGGTGGTCTGTCAACTCGACTGACGAAAGCAAGCAATACTCCAAAACCGCTGTAGATACTATCGTTGTAAACTATAAAGCGTATATATTTGATAATGATGACGAAGCGGCCAAGCAGATCATGTTGGCGGCGAATTACGCGGGACGAGCAATCAATATATCACAAACGACCGCTGCACACGCAATGAGTTATAAGATAACCTCTCTGTATAAGCTTCCGCACGGTCACGCGGTCGCGGTTGGCTTGCCTGTGGTATGGGAATATATGATACATAATATTACTGCTTGTGCCGACATGAGAGGTAAGGATTATTTGCAGAAAGTCTTTGAAGAAATTCCTATTAATGTGGAATGGTTCAAAGCGCTGCTAAAAGAACTTGGCATTAATAACCCGACCGCATCTGAACGGGAAAAGGAGATTGATATCCTGACACAATCTGTAAATCCTGTTCGTTTGAAGAACAACCCTGTTGCATTGAGCAACGGAGTGCTCCGCAATATGTATGAAAGGATAATTAAATGATATGAAAGTAGAAAGCTTAGTTAGTGCTCTGCAAGCCGATTTTTTCGCCGGCGTCCCTGACTCACAGTTAAAAGCACTATGCAACTATCTGATGTGTACATATAGAATAGACCCGAAGCATCACATTATTGCTGCAAATGAAGGTAATGCAGTAGGTCTTGCCGCCGGTTATCATCTGGCAACAGGTAAGGTGCCGATTGTGTATATGCAAAACAGTGGCGAAGGAAACATCATAAATCCCGTAGCATCGCTGATGAACGACAAGGTTTACGGTATTCCGTGTGTCTTTATCGTCGGCTGGCGCGGTGAACCGGGCGTTCACGACGAACCGCAACATATCTATCAGGGAGAGGTTACGATGAAGCTTCTCGAAGATATGGATATCAAGACGTTTGTCATCGGCAAAGATACAACAGAGGATGAAGTAAAAGAACAGCTTGATTTATGGAAGCCTATGCTTGCTGCCGGAAAACAGGTTGCATTTGTCGTTCGCAAAGGCGCGCTTGAATTCGACGAAAAGGTCAAATACGAAAACGCCAACACGATGCTGCGCGAGGACATTATTCGTCACATTGTGGCGGTTTCCGGAACCGATCCTATTATTTCAACAACTGGTAAAGCGTCACGCGAATTGTTTGAAATACGCGAAGCCAATAAACAACGTCATCAGTATGATTTCCTGACGGTCGGCTCAATGGGACACAGCTCATCTATTGCGCTTGAAATTGCTCTGCAAAAGCCTGAGAAGAAAATATGGTGCATCGACGGCGACGGCGCTGTACTTATGCACATGGGGTCAATGGCACTGATGGGAGCAAACAAGCCGCAAAACCTTGTCCATATTATCATCAACAACGGCGCTCATGAAACTGTCGGCGGTATGCCAACTGTCGCTTCTCAAATTGACTTTGGTGCTATTGCAAAAGGCTGCGGTTATCCTTATACGGTTCGTGTGGATAACTTTGCAGCCTTGGATGAAGAGCTCAATAAAGCAAAGAATCGCAATGAATTTTCGTTGATTGAGGTTAAGTGCTCTATCGGTGCAAGAGATGATCTAGGCAGACCTACGACGACAGCAAAAGAAAATAAAAAATCTTATATGGAGAATTTTGAGGTGTAAAATATGAAAATATACAATGATCTGATCAACAAAAATACATGCCTTTCCCTTGTAGGTCTCGGCTATGTTGGTCTGCCAATAGCTGTTGCATTTTCAAAAAAGGTCAAGGTAATCGGTTTCGATTTGAACGCTAAAAAAATCGAGCTTTATAAATCCGGATTCGACCCGACAAAAGAAGTCGGTGATGATGCAATAAAAAATTGTTCCGTTGAATTTACATTTGACGAAACGTGTCTACGTGAAGCAAAATTCCATATAGTCGCAGTTCCCACTCCGGTTTATAGCGACCATACGCCGGATCTAACCCCTGTTGAGAGCGCGAGTCGCATACTTGGCAGAAATCTTACTACCGGCAGCGTTGTTGTTTTTGAATCTACAGTTTATCCGGGAGTAACAGAAGAAATCTGTGTCCCAATTCTTGAAAAAGAATCGGGGTTGAAATGCGGCGTGGATTTCAAGGTGGGTTACTCTCCCGAAAGAATCAATCCGGGCGATAAGGAGCACCGTCTCGAAAATATCATTAAAATCGTCTCAGGTATGGATGAAGAAACGCTTGATTTCATTGCGAATGTTTATGAACTTGTCGTCAAAGCCGGAGTTCATCGCGCTTCTTCTATTAAAGTCGCGGAAGCTGCAAAAGTTATTGAAAATAGTCAACGCGACATTAATATCGCTTTTATGAACGAGTTGTCCATTATTTTTAATAAAATGGATATCGATACAAAATCCGTGCTTGAAGCCGCCAGAACAAAGTGGAATTTTTTAAAATTTTACCCTGGTCTGGTGGGCGGTCACTGTATTGGTGTAGACCCATATTATCTTACATATAAAGCCGAAATGCTGGGATATCACAGTCAAGTGATTTTAGCAGGGCGCCGCATTAATGATAATATGGGTAAATACATTACGGAGAACATCGTGAAAGATTTAATAAAAACTGAAAAGCCTGTAAAAAACGCAAAAGTCGCCATTTTAGGATTTACATTTAAAGAAAACTGCCCTGATACACGAAACAGTAAAGTTTTTGACATTGTTCAAGAGTTACGTGAATATGGCATTGATCCTATTATAGCTGATCCTAACGCAGATGCTGTCGAGGCAAAGCATCTGTATGGTTTAGAATTTGTCGATTTAAGTTCAATCAATAGCATGGATGCTGTCGTTATCGCAGTCGCCCATACCGAGTTTAAGCAATTACATATCAGCGACGTGGACAAGTTTTTTGGCGAGGGAAGAAAAATCTTTTTTGATATAAAAGGCATTTTCAACCGTCAGGAATATGAATCGGCCGGATACTGTTATTGGAGATTATGAGTATGGAGCGTGCAGCGATTATCTTATGTGCCGGTAATGGCACCCGAATGAATGACGATAAAAAGAACAAGGTCTGTTTTAATTGCGCCGGCATACCGGTCATACGCAGAATTATCACCAATATGCGTGAGGGCGGTATCACTCATTTCGTCATTGTCGTCGGTCATAATGCCCAAAGCGTCATGGATTGTTTGGATGGCGTTGATGGCATAATATATGCTTATCAACGGCAGCAGCTTGGTACCGGTCATGCAGCATTGTGCGGTTTAAAAGCGCTTGAGACAATTGGGTATTCAGGCGCTGCAATCATATCAATGGGAGATAAAATCATCTCATCTCGGGTTGTTTCCGATTTATTAAGACACGCTGAAGCCGCAAAAGCGGTCTGGAGTGTTCAACCGATTTCTGCCAACCTAAACGGCGGGCGTGTGATTACAGAAAAGGGAAAACCGTATGGCGTCGTCGAGTTTGCCGATGCCGCAATGATGGCGCTTTCGGATATACCGCAAGATCAATGGGCAACAAAGCTTGAATCGCTCGGTTTAAACAGCAAAAAGGCCGCTGTGGTTTTAAAAAAAGCTGCTCAGCAAAAGCCCGAGGGTTTGAAACTATTGAACGGAAAAACTTTTACAACACAGGAAATACTCGCGATCCCTTATGCCAATGCAGGACTTTATTGTTTAAATGTCCAATCGGCCATTTCTGCAATATCTGCCTGTAATTCATCAAACATTCAAGGCGAAATATATCTTACAGATACGCTTGAGTACTTTGCTCAACGAGATGAAGTGAAACTATACGAAGTTACAAATCCCGATGAAATGCTTACTTACAGCACCAAACCGGAACTTCGCAAAATGAGTGAGCACTTCATGCGTAAAGCATCGCAGTTTATTTCCGATATTGAAAACGGCGCACTTGATTCATTTTTTTTCGAGCTATACAGAGAGAATTCTTTTGAACAAAAGAAACGTTATTTAAATCTCATAAAATACTTTATATTAAAATACGGTGATAAGAATGTCGTTCTGACAAGAGCGCCCGGCAGAGTCAATTTGATGGGGCGCCATATCGACCACAGAGGCGGCGGAATCAATGTCATGACCATCGACCGTGATACCGTATTCATAGCTTCTCCCCGAGAAGATGACACGATCAATTTATCGAATTTTGATACCGCATATCCCGACCGCTCATTTTCTATCGGTGCTTGTCTTTCGATGGCCGAACATAACAATTGGCTTGACTATCTCACCGCAGAACCTGTCACAGCTGATTTGAAGAAAAATGCCGGTGATTGGGCGAATTATGTGAAAGCTGCTGCGCTTCGTTTTCAACTTTCAAATGATATGACACTCTGCGGTATGGATATAGCGGCTTACGGCAATATTCCTGTCGCTGCTGGACTTTCCTCCTCTTCGAGCGTTGTTGTCGCAACCGCTGAAGCCATTGTCGCACTAAATAGTCTCAATATAACCGACCGAGAATTTATTGATTTATGCGGCGAAGGCGAGTGGTTTGTCGGGTCAAGAGGTGGCGCAGGTGACCATGCAGCTATGAAATGCAGTCAGCGCGATCGGATTACGCACCTTGAGTTTAAACCATTCAAGGTTGGCGTTTCTGTACCTTTTTCAAATCAATATGCCATCATCGTCGCAGACAGCATGACCCAAGCAAAAAAGTCAGAAGGCAGCCGGGATATATTTAATGCAAAAGTTGCAACATATGAGTTTGCTTTTATGTTGCTTAAGCGTTCATATCCCGAATATGATCTGCGTGAGTTCAGAGATATTGCAAAAATCAAACCCACATCAAAGGTCTCTAAAATGCTCTTGATGCTCCCTGAAAAAGCGACTCGTAGCCAAATTTCGCAAATGTTACCCGAATATGAAAACCGTATACACCAAATATATGCCAACCACTCTGACCCAGGTGAGTACGACCTTCGCGGTGTTGCTCTTTATGGTGTTTCCGAATGTGCCCGATCTGAAAAATGCATTGAAGCATTCGAAAGCGGGAATTATACCCTACTTGGTCAAATGATGAAAATCAGTCATGACGGCGATAGGATAAAGCAGGCACCAGTAAGTGATGAAATACTAGCATCACTCGCGGATGGCAATGCTGAACTTTATCTTCAACCCGGCGCATATGGTTGTTCAACGGAGCGCATTGACGGTTTATGTGATCTTTTAAACCGGACTCCCGGTGTTTATGGAAGTCAAATCATCGGTGCAGGTCTTGGGGGATGCGTCATTGCTCTTGTGAAAAAAGAAGAAGCAGATAAAATTCTTGACATTATTCGACATGAATATTATACTAAAAATGGCTATGAATTCTCAGCGAATACTTATCTGCCTTCGTCAGGCTCTGCTGTTTTGTTTTAGGAGGAAATATGGGATATAAACACTTAAAATTTCCTGAAAATTCAATATTTTTGGTGACAGGCGGAGCAGGATTTATTGGTTCCAACCTGTGCGAAGCTCTTTTAAATATGGGTTATCAAGTTCGTTGCCTTGATGACCTCTCAACAGGCAGACAAGCGAACGTAGATATTTTTATCGGTAACCCGAATTATACGTTCCTAAAAGGGGATGTTAAAGATTTTGACACCTGTATAAAAGCCGCTCGAGGAGTTGATTATGTCCTACATCAAGCCGCTTGGGGAAGCGTCCCCCGCTCTATCGAGATGCCTTTGTTTTACTGTGCGAATAATATAACGGGAACTCTTAATATGTTAGAAGCAAGCCGCCAAAATGGTATAAAGAAATTCGTATATGCATCAAGCTCATCTGTTTACGGCGATGAACCGAACCTTCCTAAGACCGAAGGCAGGGAGGGTAATTTACTCTCCCCATATGCCCTGACAAAACGCTGTGACGAGGAATGGGCCATGCAGTATACAATGCACTACGGTCTTAATACATACGGTTTGCGTTATTTCAATGTGTTCGGTCGCAGACAGGATCCGAACGGTGCATATGCCGCAGTCATTCCAAAGTTTATCAAGCAACTTATGAATAATGAGTGCCCTACTATTAATGGCGACGGCAAGCAAAGCCGCGATTTTACTTATATTGAAAACGTGGTTGAAGCAAACCTTAAGGCCTGTTTTGCGCCGCATGAAGCCGCCGGTCAGTCATTCAACATCGCCTATGGTGATCAGGAATATCTCATTGATATCTATAATAGTTTGACTAAAGTTCTCGGTAAAAATATACAACCCATTTTCGGCCCTGATCGCAAGGGCGACATCAAACACTCAAACGCTGATATTTCAAAAGCAAGGAATCTCCTTGGCTATGACCCTGATTACAGTTTCTCGAAAGGTCTGAACGAAGCGATTTCATGGTATAAGGAGAATTTGACATAATGTCTATTTTCATTAATAATACTCTTATGATCACCGGTGGCACCGGTTCTTTCGGAAACGCCGTTTTGAACCGCTTTCTCGCCACCGACATCGGCGAAATCCGTATCTTTTCCCGGGATGAGAAGAAACAGGACGACATGCGGCATGAGTTTCAAGTGAAAATGCCGGAGGTTTCGGACAAAATCAAATTCTTTATCGGAGATGTGCGCGACCTTGCTTCTGTAAAAAACGCCATGCACGGAGTGGATTATATTTTTCACGCAGCCGCGCTGAAACAGGTACCGTCCTGCGAATTTTTTCCGCTCGAGGCTGTCAAGACCAATGTGCTCGGCACCGACAACGTGTTGACCGCCGCTATCGAAGAGGGCGTCAAGACTGTTATCTGCCTGTCAACTGATAAAGCCGCCTATCCCGTCAACGCCATGGGGACAAGCAAGGCGATGATGGAAAAAGTGATTGTCGCAAAATCCCGGACAGTTTCACCGGACAGGACTAAAATCTGCTGCACGCGTTACGGTAACGTCATGTGCAGCCGTGGTTCAGTCATTCCGCTCTGGATTGATCAGATCAATGCCGGTATGCCCATCACGGTCACCGAACCGAATATGACCCGTTTTATCATGTCGCTCGAAGAAGCGGTCGAGCTTGTATTGTTCGCCTTTACAAACGGTGTCTCGGGTGATATTCTGGTACAAAAGGCACCCGCATGCACAATCGGGGTACTTGCACAAGCTGTAAAAGAACTATTCGATCCGGAAAACAAGATAGAGGTCAAGACCATCGGCATCCGCCACGGGGAAAAAATGTTTGAAACACTTCTGACCAATGAGGAGTGTGCCCAAGCAATAGATCTTGGCGACTTTTTCCGCGTTCCCTGCGACAAGCGGGATTTAAATTATGATAAATATTTCAAAGACGGTGATACCAGCCGTAATACGCTCAGCGAATTTGATTCCGGCAACACACAGCTTTTAACGGTTGAACAAGTCAAGGACAAGCTTTTAACACTTCAATACATACGCGATGAACTCATAAGGCGAGAAAAAGCACTTCATAACGGAGGCACACAATGAACATCCTCATTACGGGGGCACGCGGTTTTATCGGTAAAAATTTATGCGCGGCGTTAAAAAACATCAGAGACGGCAAGGATAAATCGTTCGGCATGAATCCGGATATTCATCTGCTGGAATTTGATTTGGAAACCGATCCTGCTTTGTTGAATAATTATTGCAAAGATGCCGATTTCATCTTTCATCTTGCGGGGGTTAACCGTCCAACAGACAAGTCCGAATTCATGACCGGCAATTTCGGCTTTACCTCATTGCTGCTTGATACTCTCAAAAAGTATCAAAACACCTGCCCGGTGATGATCTCTTCTTCCATCCAAGCTGAATTGGATAATCCCTACGGACAGAGCAAAAAGGCCGGAGAGGATCTGATGTTTGCCTATTCGCGGGAAACAGGCGCAAAAGTGCTTGTCTACCGATTCCCCAACGTATTCGGAAAATGGTGCAAGCCCAACTACAACAGCGCTGTGGCGACCTTTTGCTACAATATCGCAAACGACTTACCGATCACAGTCAACGACCGGAGCGTTATGATGACGCTGGTCTACATTGACGACGTGATCACGGAGCTCATTTGTGCTTTAGACGGCCATGAAAACTGCAGCGGTGAATATTGCAAAGTGTCAACAGAACATAAAATCAAACTTGGGGAAATTGCCGATCTGATTTATGAATTTAAAGCAAGCCGTGATCATAAAAGCATTCCCGATATGTCCGACGAATTTACAAAAAAGCTGTACGCAACGTATCTCTCTTATCTGCCGACAGACAAATTCAGTTATCTTTTAAATCCGAACATAGACAGCCGGGGCAGCTTTACGGAAATATTGCGTACCTCCGACCGGGGGCAGTTTTCTGTCAATATCTCGAAACCCGGCATTACAAAGGGCAACCACTGGCACAATACCAAAAATGAAAAGTTCCTTGTCGTCAGCGGAAAAGGCGTGATTCGGTTCAGAAAAATTGACACCGCCGAAGTTTATGAGTATTATGTAAACGGCGGCAAACCGGAAGCAGTTGATATACCGACCGGATATACACACAACATCGAAAACCTCGGCGACACCGATATGGTGACTTTTATGTGGGCCAGCGAGTGTTTTGACCCGGACAAACCGGACACTTTTTATGAGGAAGTGTAAAATGAATTTGCAAACTCTGTTTGGGATTATAAAGAACAGGTTATACCGTGTGATAAAAGGGCCTGTTAAGTACGCAAAAAAAATAGGAGTCAACGTCAAAGGTAATCTTTATATCTACGGAAGAGTCAGCTGGAGCACCGAACCGTGGATTATTTCAATCGGTGATAACGTACATATCACTGACGGAGTTAAATTTATCACACATGACGGGGGCACCTTGTTATATAGAAGATTGATTCCGGATTTGGAAATCACGAAACCGATAACCGTCGGTGACTCTGTGTATATCGGTAACAATGTGATTATTTTACCCGGTGTTACCATCGGTAATAATGTTGTGATAGGAGCCGGAGCAGTCGTAACCAAAAACATCCCGGACAATTCCGTCGCAGTCGGCGTTCCCGCAAGAGTTATCAAGACGGCTGATGAATATCTTGAAAAGCTGAAACGTGAATCGCTGCATTTGGGCCATTTAGTCGGTCGCGAAAAGGACGCCGAATTAAAAAAAATTTATCATTACGAAGGCAAATCAAAAGGAATATATTGGTGATGTAGTAATTATGTTAAAATTAATGACGATTGTCGGAACCAGACCGGAAATCATCCGGCTCTCTGCGGTGATCAAAAAATGCGACCTCTATTTCGGGCAAACCCTCGTCCATACCGGCCAGAATTACGATTATGAGCTCAATCAGATTTTCTTTGAAGACCTCGGCCTTCGATCGCCCGACTTCTATCTGGATTCGGTCGGCAAAAATCTGGGAGAGACCATCGGCAATATCATTGCGAAATCTTATACGCTGATGGCTGAACAAAAGCCGGATGCGCTGTTGATTCTCGGAGACACCAACTCGTGCCTTTCCGCAATTTCCGCAAAGCGGCTGCATATTCCGATTTTTCATATGGAAGCGGGCAACCGCTGCTTCGATGAGTGCCTCCCCGAGGAAACAAACCGCCGCATTGTCGACCACATCTCCGACGTCAATCTTTGTTACAGCGAGCATGCGCGTCGTTATTTGAACGCCGAGGGCACCGCCAAAGAACGCACTTATGTCGTTGGTTCCCCGATGGCAGAAGTGCTGAGCGCCGGTCTTGACAAAATCAAGGCCTCCGACGTCCTCTCCCGGCTTGGGCTCGAGCCGAAAAAATATATCCTGCTTTCCGCGCACCGCGAAGAAAACATCGACACGGAACAAAACTTTTACAGCTTGATGAACGCGATCAACGCGCTGGCCGAAAAATATGATATGCCGGTCCTTTATTCCTGCCACCCCAGAAGCGCTAAATTCATTGAACAGCGTCATTTTAAATTCGATAAACGGGTCATTCAAAATAAGCCGCTCGGTTTTAGTGATTATAACAATCTGCAGATGAACGCTTTTGCGGTCGTCTCGGACTCCGGCACCCTGCCCGAGGAGAGCAGCTATTTTCTGTCGGTCGGTTCGCCGTTTCCCGCCGTGAGCGTCCGTACCTCCACCGAGCGTCCCGAAGCACTGGACAAAGGAAATTTCATCATCGCGGGCATCACTGCCGAACAAGTTTTGCAAGCGGTCGATACGGCGGTCGAAATGAACCGAAACAGCGATTGCGGCATCCCGGTTCCGGATTACACCGACGAAAACGTGAGCAATAAAGTCGTCAAAATCATTCAGTCCTATACGGGAATTGTCAATAAAACGGTGTGGAGAAAATTTGAATGAACTGTATCGACACTTTCGCGGGCATCTATCATCATGAGCCGGCCGGTGTGGCTTTCTGCCCCTACCGCGTCTGCCCGATCGGAGCGCACATTGACCACCAATACGGAAAAGTCACCGGTTTTGCCATCGACAAGGGGATACATATCGCCTATGGGCCGAAACAAAACGGCGTGATTGAGCTTGCCTCGCTGAACTTTCAAAAACGCGCGCAGTTTCACGTGCGGGAAGTCCCGAAAGAAAAACAAGGCGACTGGGCGGATTATCTGCGCGGCGCGGCCAGGGTGCTCAGCCAATCCCATCCGCTTTCCGTCGGGCTTTGCGGCGTCATCGAAGGCGGCCTTCCGATCGGCGGGCTTTCCTCCTCCGCTGCCGTCACGATTGCCTTTTTGTCAGCGCTTTGCAAAGTGAACAACATCCGCCTTACCGCGAATGAGTTGATTCATACCGCGCTTGACGCCGAAAACAATTACGTCGGCGTTTCCTGCGGGAAACTCGACCAGTCTTGCGAGATCTACTGCCGAAAAGACCATCTGTTATATCTGGATACCAAATACGACAGTTTCGAGCTCATCCCCGCGAGTTCTGTGATGAAACCCTTTGAAATCGCCGTTTTCTTTTCCGGGATTGAGCGCACACTGGTCGGCTCGAAATTCAATATGCGGGTCGATGAATGCAAATCCGCCGCTTATGCGCTGATGGCTTATGCCGGGATGGAATACGGCAAATTCGAAGAAGCCCGGCTGAGAAACGTCCCATTCGAAGTATTTGAGCAATATCGGGACAAACTCCCCGAAAACTGGAGAAAACGCGCGGAGCATTTTTACTCGGAATTCGAACGCGTGGAACGCGGCGCCGAGGCCTGGCGAAAAGGCGACGTCGAAGCGTTCGGCCGGCTGTCTTTCGAAAGCGGGCGAAGCTCCGTAGAAAAATATGAAACCGGCTCCCCGGAGTTGAAAACTTTATTTGAGATCATGCTGAAGACCGACGGGATTTTTGGCGGGCGTTTTTCGGGCGCGGGCTTCAAGGGCTGCTGCATGGCGCTGATCGACCCCTCATTTGAAGAGAAAATCAAAGAACAGGTGTCGGCTGAATATCTGAAAGTTTTCCCAGGTCTGAATGAAAAGTATTCCGTGCATTTCTGCAAAACGACGGACGGCATCCGATTTTAGCCGGAGGAATCGAAAATGAGTATTTTGACGCCGGATACCAAAATCCTGATCACCGGAGCAGCCGGTTTTATCGGAATGCATTTGACAAAAAAATTGCTTGAGACAGGATACGCAGTCACCGGAATCGACAACCTCAACGATTATTACGACGTGAAGCTGAAACTGGACCGCCTCGATCTGTTGAAGCCGTTCGGGCGTTTTCGTTTTATAAAAATGGATTTGGCGGACAAAGATGCGGTTTTAAATCTGTTTTCCGATAATCGGTTTGAGATTGTCGTCAATCTTGCCGCTCAGGCGGGCGTCCGATATTCCATCACAAACCCGGACGCCTATCTCAGCAGCAACATCATCGGTTTTATGAACGTTCTGGAGGCCTGCAGGGCCTGTCCGGTCTTGCATCTGGTCTATGCCTCAAGCTCCTCGGTTTACGGCAGCAATCAAAAAGTCCCCTACTCTGTCGACGACAAAACGGACGCTCCTGTCAGCTTATACGCGGCGACCAAAAAGTCGAATGAACTGATGGCGCATGCCTATTCAAAACTCTATCGGATTCCGTCCACTGGACTGCGCTTTTTCACGGTATACGGGCCTATGGGCCGCCCCGATATGGCTTATTTCAAGTTTACCGACCGGATGGTGAAAGGCGAAAAAATTCAAATTTATAATTTCGGTGAGATGCAGCGCGATTTCACCTATATCGACGACATAGTGACGGGCATCATCAATGTCATGAAAAAACCGCCGGCGGAACCCGCAGACGGCGCTCCCTATAAAATTTACAACATCGGAAATAACAGACCGGAGAACTTGCTGCGCTTCGTTGAGATTCTTGAAAAATGCCTAGCGGATGAGGGAATCATCGCGGGGCCCGCGCAGAAAGAACTGCTTCCGATGCAGCCGGGCGACGTCGTCCGGACTTTCGCGGATGTGGATGACCTCATCCGCGATTTCGGATTTAAACCGAATACCCCGCTTGAAGAGGGTTTGAAACGGTTTGTCAGGTGGTATAAAGAATATAATCATCTGTGAAAATCCTTACTATTTATTTTTCATAAGAGGGAAATTGTGAACGATACGGAAAACATTCAGAAGGAACGGACTGCTTATTTTGACAATGCAAAACTTTTCTTAATTTTTTTAGTAGTTTTCGGCCATCTGTTGGAATACCTGTTAAAAAATAGAATACTACTCGCAATTTATGATTTCATTTATCTTTTTCACATTCCGGCGTTTGTTTTAATCGCAGGATTTTTCTCGAAAAATACGTCAACCATATGGAAAAAAATTCTCAAATACTCCGTTTTTTATTTTGTGTTTTCTTTTTATTATTTACTTTCTTTTCAAACCGCAACCCCTTTCCTGATAAATCCATATTGGGTAATGTGGTATTTGTTGAGCTTAATTTCATGGAACCTTCTTCTGAAATTATTTAAGCATATAAAATTTGCGATTCCGATCGCTTTTCTGATAGGGATCGCCGCGGGGTATATTAATGGTATCGGTAATATTTTAGCATTGTCGCGCACTCTGGTGTTCTTCCCTTTTTTCTTAATAGGTTATTATTTGAACACGGATTTATTTAAAATTATTAATATAAAGACAAAAATTATAGCTTTTTTAATACTTACAGCGATTTTTTATTTAGTTTATTTTTATCAAATATCGCCTGAATGGCTTTACGGAAGCTTAAGTTACTTCAAACTCGGCGTGTCTGAATGGTATGCAGGCACAGTCAGGTTGTATCTCTATATTTTATCGGCCTTGTCTTGCCTATGCGTTTTGATTTTAATCCCTGAAAAGAGATTTAAAATTACAAAAATGGGAGAAAACACAATTTACGTCTATTTGCTTCATGGAATATTTGTGATTCTTGTCAGTAGTCTTGTTGTGTTCCAAAAGTTCTCTGTTTTGACACAATTAATAATCTCGATTTGCGTTTCGGTTTTATTAATTATTATACTTTCGAGCAAACCGATTAAGAAAACAATCGATTATATTATTGAGTTTTTAATGGATATTTTAATAAGATGCAAAAGTAAACATTGATATTTTTCTATGCTATTCTCTCTGTAAACTACCGATCAAAAACACACCCGGCCAAATTTGGTCAGATATCGATTATTTTTATTCCCATCAAATTCAATTTGTCAAGAAGTTCGGTGTTTTCGGTATGATTGGTGACAATCATATCGGCTGATGTAACCGGCGCGATTTTCGCAAATGTGCTGCGCCCGAGTTTTGAACTGTCGGCAGCGATAATCACCGTCTCGCTGTTCTCTATCATCGCGCGGACAAGTTCGGCTTCGCTTGAGTAGTATAAGGTAAGTCCCGACAGAGGATCAATGCCGTCGACAGACAGAATCGATTTAACAGTATGGTACCGGAGGAGCTGCGAGACGGCATCGGCCCCGTAGGTAAATTGATATTTGCTGTCGATCTGCCCGCCGAGGAGTATAACGCTCATGTTCTGGTAAGATGCCGCCTCGGCCGCATTGGCAATTGAGTTTGTGATAATGCTGATGTTTTTTTTGTCGCGCAGCGCGCGGAGCACATATGTAAGCGTAGTGCCCGCATTGAGAAGCAGGGTGTCGTTGTCGTCGATAATTCGGGAAATCGCTTCGGCTATCGCTTTCTTCTGGGCGGAGTTTGACATGTATCTTTCGGTGATATCCATGTCGATATACAGTTTATCAAGACCTACCGCGCCGCCGTGGTTGCGCCGGCACTGCCCCCCGGCCTCAAGCGTCTCCAGATCGCCGCGTATGGTCACCTCCGACGTGTTAAAAAGGCGCGCAAGTTCCCTGACTCTGACACTGCCTTCTTTTCGGATAATTTCAGTTATTTTGTCGCGTCTTTCCTCAGCTGTTCCCGCCATACCGCCCTCCGATGACTTTTTTTATTTTACCTATTGTTATTATAGTATATTTACACCCCAAAATGCAATAACCGGAAATTTCGCGGCAAGACACTTCGAACTTTCCGAATACGCCAAAACGCCCTGCCCGTTTGTATAAGACGTCGAAAGCGGGATCGGCCCGTAAAAGAGATTGACAGTGATAACCGTTTGTGGTATAATACAGTCGTCATTTTCGATAGTCAAACGAAAGAATTACGAAAGGGAAAACGAAACCAAGTTATTAAATTTAAGGGAAGCGAATCGATGAACTTTCTTGGCATAGATCTCGGCACCACCTCGGTCAAAGCTGCTGTGTTCGATGAAAAGGGACAACGGCTTGCGCTCCGTTCAATCAATTATGCGCTCGACACAAGCATCCCCGGTTTTATCGAATTTCAGGCCGAGCGGTATGTCAGCATCTGCCGCGAACTGATTGACACGCTTGCGTCCGAGTACCGGATAACAGCGCTCGCCGTCGATTCTCAGGGAGAGACGCTGATCCTGACCGACGGGGAGGGAAAGCCGCTCTGCCCTTCGGTCAACTGGATGGACACAAGAGCAGCTGATGAAGCGAAATTGATCGAAGAAAAATTCGGGCGGCAGCGGGTATACGAAACCACCGGCCAACCCGAGATCACAGGCGGGTGGCCGGCGTCGAAACTTCTCTGGTTCAAAAATCACCGTCCCGAAACCTGGGCGAAAACCGAAAAGATTTTTCTGCTCGAAGACTGGGTTTTATTTAACCTCTGCGGCATGTTCGTCAGTGAACCGACGCTTCAGTCTTCCTCTCTCTATTTTGATATACGCAATAAACGCTGGTGGGAGGAAATGCTTGATTTTATCGGCATCTCATCCGTTCGGTTGCCCGAAATCGTCCCAAGCGGCACTTGCGTCGGGGAATATAACGGGATTCAGGTCGTTACCGGCGCACTCGACCAGATTGCGGGTTCCCTCGGAGCCGGCGTTTCATCTCCCGGAGAGATCAGCGAGATGACCGGCACGATTATGGCTGTCTGCGTCCCCTGCTGTGACATTCCGGAGTATAATCCGAAGAGTATAATCCCGTGTCATCTTTACGCGACAGACGGAATGTACTGCCGCCTTCTCTGGTCATCTACCGCCGGAGCGGCGCTCAGGTGGTTCAAAGACAACTTTTTGCCTGATGAGAGATTTTCAACGCTTGACGAACTGGCGGAAAAAATCCCGCCGGGCTGCGACGGACTCACATTTCTTCCCCACCTCACCGGTTCTTCGATGCCAGTCTGGAATCCGGACGCCAAAGGCTGCTTTTACGGGATCACACTGGCGCATACAAGATCGCATTTTGTCCGCGCGATACTTGAATCGGTGGCCTATATCCTGAAAAATGATCTGGACTATATCGGATTTGACGGCTTAAGCGAACTCCGCATCACCGGCGGCGGCGCTTACAGTAATTTATGGCCGCAGATTAAAGCTGACGTCACAGGTTATCGGCTCTCGACCCTTACCGAGACCGAATGCGCCTGTCTCGGCTCGGCGATGCTTGCGGGGCTCGGCGCGGGCGCATATCCGTCTCTTCGCGAAGCGGCGGCAGCCTCCGTTCGGATAAATCGTGTGTTTGAACCGTCCGGAGCCGATTACAGAGAGGCTTACCGGAGATACCTCGATTTGGATGCAAAACTTACAAGGAGGAAGATGAATGGTTAAAGCTGCGTTTTTGGGTTTCGGAGAAGTAAACACCCCTGTTGATGTCATAATCCGCAAGTGTTCAGCCGCAGAGCTCGAACTCAAAGCCGAGGGCGTAGAAATGGTTTCATGCCTGCCGATATCCGACGATTATGAGGAAAAAGGAATTGCGAAAGCTCTGGCTGCGCTCGAAGGTCAGAAATTCGATTCGCTCGTGATCTGCGTTGCCGGCTGGATCCCGTCGCATGCGGTAATCAAGATAACCGAACGTTACAGGTATCTGCCGATGGTGCTCTGGGGCCTTTCCGGCTGGTACGAAGGCGACCGTCTCATTACCACCGCCGATCAGGCAGGGACGACGGCGCTGCGTTCCGCTTTTGAAGGGCTCGGATATCAATTTGCTTTTTATTACAATATTGTCGGGCTGCCTTCCGCAGCGCCGCGTGTCGCCTCGTTCTGCCGGGCGGCGTCGGCATACGCGGAGCTCAGAAGCGCAAAAGCCGGTATGGCCGGTTACCGCGACATGCAGCTTTACGGCACGCTTTACGACGGACTGTCACTCAAAAGGAAAACGGGTATAGAAATTGAGACCTTTGAGCTTCTCGAAGTCGAGCAGAAGTATCAAAAAATCACCGCCGCCCAAAAGCAAGATATCATTCAAAACCGCATTTGCAAATGGCATTTTCTCTCACCGGCGAAGGAAGAATCGCTCATGAAGGCGGCGGGATATTATCTTGCGGTGAAAACGATTGCCGAAGAAAGGAACTACTCCGCAATTTCGCTCAAGGATGTCGACGGCTTCAAGAAGCTGCTTGGCTACCCGCCCGCCCCGGTTTTTATGCTTCTCGGCGAGGACGGATATACAACAATCCCCGAAAATGACTCTCTCGGCTGCGTCACCCAGATGATACTGAAAGCACTGACCGGCCAGACGGCTGCGTACCTTGAATTTTATGAGTTCTTTTCTGACCGCGTTCTCGCCGGTGTGCCGGACTTCGTTCCGTCGGGTGTCGTGGAGGGTGAGGTAACCGTAATGCCCGCTGCTTTCGGCGAGCTGTCTGAGGGAATTCTCAACGTCTCAAAAGTCAAGACGGGGGCTGTCACACTGTCACGCCTC
Organism: Oscillospiraceae bacterium; assembly: GCA_035353335.1. Taxonomy (NCBI): domain Bacteria; kingdom Bacillati; phylum Bacillota; class Clostridia; order Eubacteriales; family Oscillospiraceae; species Oscillospiraceae bacterium. The sequence goes on from DAOPZJ010000030.1 coordinate 28,099, forward strand.
ATCTTTGCGGGCGGGAAATATAAAATGCAGCTGCTCTGCGGAAAAGGCGTCACACCCCGCAAATGGGAGGAATGCGGCTGGGCCCAGCCGGCCCCGCAGCTCCCGGGACTTGAAATCATCCTTGCCGACGTCCCCGCCTTCGCGCAAAAGGTCGCCAGCCAGCATTACATCATCACACACGGCGACAACCGCCGCGCCGTACGCGATCTCTGCGGCATCATGGATATCGAGATTGAGGAAATATAGATGCCTAAAAAACGATTATAACTTTTCAGGGAGGACATAAAAATGGAATTCAAAGTTTATCAGAAAGAACTCGAACTTCAGTCACGCGGCTGGATACCCACTTTTCACGATATTTCGCGCGAGGTTACTGAAATCGTGAAAATGTCGGGAATAAAAAACGGCACTGTCACTGTCGCCTCGCATCACACCACCTGCTCGGTCATGATTCAGGAGTGCTCGCATGACATCGACTCGTTTGACATTGAATATCTTCAGCACGACCTTTTGGATATCATGCGCAAGCTGGTTCCCGACTTCCGCGAAGAGCATCAATACCGCCACCCCGGCCCGATTCACGCGCAGTTCGGCAGATATGTAAACGAGCCGGGTGACTTTACGAGCATGAACACCGACGGACATCTTCGCTCGGTTTTCTTCGGCCGCAGCGAGACGCTGACAATCAAAGACGGCGTGCTCGACGGCGGCGAATTTGCCCATATTTACTTCATTGACTGGGACCAGGTCAGAGCGCGTCACAGGCAAGTCAACGTCACGGTCATGGGAACGACCGAGGACGTCGGCGACCGCAAATGGAATGACGGCGAGACAATCGATACCTTACACAAATTCACCCCAGAAGAAAAAGAATATGATCCGCACTACGACCTTCAGCTGAAGGACAGAACCTGATCCGATTATGAGAGAGTCCGCATATGAGGCTGCCCGCAATTCGATAAAAAAGGAAGCCGAAACGATTTTTGAGCTGCTTGATTATCTTGACCGGGAAACATTCGAAAGAGCCGCAGAGCTGATTTGCGCCGCACCCCGCATCGTAACTTCAGGCTGCGGAAACTCGGGAATTGCTGCAAAGAAATTCGCCCATTGTCTTTGCTGTATCGAAAAAAGCGCGATTTTCATGCCGACCGGTGAAGCGGTGCACGGCGGCATGGGATTTCTCAAAACCGGCGACGCACTCATTCTGGTCTCGCGCGGCGGAAAGACCGCAGAGCTACTGCCGATGGCAGAGATCGCGAGAAAAAAAGGCGCTTTCGTAATAACAATCACCGAGAACGCCGCATCTCCGCTCGCCAAAGGCTCCGACGTTGTGCTGCTGCTCAAAAATATTGAAGAAAGCGACCCGACCGGGCTCATGGCAACCTCGAGTTTCATGGCTCCGGCTGCTCTGTTCGACGCGATCTTGTCGGCGCTGATTGTCGAAACCGGCTATTCCGGCGACAGATTCGGGCTGATTCACCCCGGAGGAGCAGTCGGGGAAATGCTGAGTACCGATAAGGAAAAAAACCATGCTGAAAAATTATAAAATAAGTACTCCCTTTTTCGAGTTCGGGCCGAAAGCGTATCTATACGGTGACAGGCTGCTTTTGCTTGCGAAACAACTCGATCAACTCGCGCATAAATACGACATGGACATCATCCTCGACCCTCAGACGACAGACCTTCGACTGATCGCCGGGAACACCTCGGAAAAAATTCACGTTTATGCGCAGCACATGGACGCAATCAAGCCGGGACGGGGAATGGGCACGATCTTGCCCGAAGCGGTAAAAGCAACCGGTGCCAAAGGCGTTATGCTCAATCACGCCGAACATAAACTGACGCTGCCTGAAATTGAAGCCGCGATAAAACGTGCGGACGAAGCAGGACTTGCCACAATGGTCTGTGCCGACACCGAGGCTGAAATCCGCGCCGTCGCAAAGCTTGAGCCGAACATCATCGTCGCCGAGCCGAGCGAGCTGATCGGAACCGGAATCGCGGTGGGGCACGAGTATGTTGAGGCCTGTATTAACCTTGTCGCGGAAATTAATCCCGAAATCCTCGTGTTTCCGTCGGCAGGAATTGCATGCGGCCGGGACTGCTATAACATCATCCGGGACGGCGCCGTTGCCTCGGGTTCGAGCAGCGGAATCTGCCGCGCCGCCGATCCTGCTGCGATGGCCGAGGAAATGATTTCGGCGGTGCGAAGAGCGTGGGATGAGTTTCATTAATTATCAATATGGATCAGCTTCCGTTTGAGTAAAGATGCCGCCTGCGGCGGACGATTAAGGGTAAGCCCGGAAAAGATAAGGAGATATGGACAGAATGAAACTCGGCTGGGCGGAGGAGGATATCACTCCGAAGAAGAAAATCCGTCTGATGGGGGAATTTTATGAGAGAATCTCGCAGTATGTCGAGACTCCCATTTCGGTGACGGCACTTGCGCTCGAGTGTTCGGGAGAACAGGCCGTCTTTTGCTCCTGTGACCTCGTAGCCATTTACGAGCCGCTTTTACTCGCCGTGAGAGAAAAGCTCACTAAGTCAGGCGCGGCCGGTCTCGGTCTTGATATCGGGAAAGTAATGCTGAACGCCATCCACACCCATACCTCCTACACTTACGTCCAAGAGGACTCGGGGTCCGGCTCGGCTCTGTCGGTTCTCCATAGCCTCGTCCCGCGGATGAAAGACGATTATAAGCCGCTTGTCGATGCGGATGAGCGTGAAATTATGCAGCCGGATGAAGCTCTCGGCTTTATCTCGGACCGCATAACCGAAGCGGTGCTCCGCGCCTGGCGCGAGAGGAAGCCCGGATATTTTGCATGCGGTTTCGGCCGCGTTCCCATTGCCCACTGCCGCCGTGCGGTGTACGATGACGGTTCGGCCCTTATGTGGGGCGATACAAACACGCCGAATTTCACGGAACTTGAGTCGGGCAGCGACACCGGTCTGGAGTTGATGTTTACTTTCGACGAAGAAAAAAAGCTGACCGGCATCGTTGCCAACACCGCCTGCCCGGCGCAGGTGCTCGAGCACCGTAGTTTCGTCAGCTCCGATTTTTGGGGCAAAACAAAAGCCCTGCTGCGCAATCAGTACGGCAAGGACATAAACCTGCTGGCTTTCGTCGGAGCCGCCGGCGACCAGTGCCCGCGTGACCTCATCCGCTGGGTGGAACCGAATACACCGGTAAGCGATCCGAATATCATCCGAAACAACCCGCCGTCCCGGCGTGCCGACCCTTCCATGTTCGATATTCCGGGCTGTCAGAAGGTTGCGAAACGTTTGTACAATGAAATCGTCTCGGTATACGGGGAGCTTGATTTTTCAACGCTTACCGGGGAGACGGTTTTCCGGCATCATGCCGAGAAAGTGTCCCTGCCGCTGCGCCGTGTGACTGTTGATGAATATAAAAAAGCTCTCCGCGTCATTGACGATTTTACCAAGGCTGCATCGGACTTCGATTACCGCTCAAATGCGGCGCTGCATGTATATGCCGGAACAATAGTCAGGTACAGGTATCAGCAGAACCATGATTTTTATGACACCGAAATGCACTTTCTGCGCCTCGGCAGCGCGGCATTCGTGTCATTCCCGTTTGAACTGTTTCTTGATTACGGGAATAAAATCCGCGCCATGAGCCCGGGCGAACAAACTTTCCTCATTGAGCTTTCCTGCGGTTGCGGAGGATACCTGCCGACAGCCCGCGCCGAGCGCGGCAGCCATTACAGCGCCTATGTCTCAAGCGGCAACGTCGGACACGAGGGCGGCGATATTCTCGTCAGAAAAGCCGTCGAAACCTTAAGGGAACTCTGGTGTGAATAAACAATAA
>DAOPZJ010000031.1 GCA_035353335.1 Oscillospiraceae bacterium
GATCTCGACCTCGTTTACAGCTTACTACCTCTTGCTGTTCTAGTCAAGACCCTAAAAAAATTTACATAAGGAGAATGGAATATGAGAAGCAAATTGAGAACGGTTTTATGGGGTGTCGCGCTGATACTGTGCGGTCTTGCCTATGCGCTGACCGTAACCGGCGTGCTTCCGGCGGCAGCGGGCGGCTGGTGGGCATTCTTTATCATCATCCCCTGTCTGATTTGGCTGATCACCGACGGCATCCGAAGCGGGGCGTTATTCGGGCTCGCGGCGGGCATTATGCTGTTTTTATGGAAATCCGGTTATGTGGCCGGAGAAATTCTGAATAAGCTGATTCTGCCGGTCATCATTGTGATCATCGGCTTGATGGTACTGACGAGAGCGATCCGCCATCGTCATTTTCGGGTGAGATGTGATCACAATTGCGACGGAGACGAGACCGCGATATTCAGCGACAGGAAATATTCCTTTAGCGGCAAGAAATTTACCGGCGGAAGTTACTCTGCGGTGTTCGGCGGCTTGGAACTGGATTTGAGGGGCGCAATCATTGAAGGTGATGTCACAGTGAGTGTCAACACGGCGTTTGGCACTATAAAGGTCTATCTGCCAAACAACGTCAATGTAAAGCTCGGTGGCGACAATGTGTTCGGGGGCTCCAGAAATTTGCACACCGACTGCGGCCTCTCCGGCGCCCCGACTGTATTTATCAACGCGGACAGCGCGTTCGGTTCCGTTACAGTTCTTTAAGGTTTAAGCGACAAAAAAAGCGCCGTATTCCGGCGCTTTTCTTCGTTTCCTTTTAAGATGCGATATAGATCACTTCTGCGCCTTCGTCCAGCCCGGAGGTGACTTCGGTGTAATCGTTGTTTTTAATTCCGATGGTAATAGGTTTTTTGATAGGAACCCCGTTTATTAAAACATTGACGTAGTAGATATCCCGGTTGTTTTCGTCTTTATATGATTTAAGCAGATAGGATTCCAGTAAAACGGCATTTTTATGATCCTGAAGAACGATAACGAGATCGCCGCCGTTATCACCGATTCCTTTTTGGGAATAATCAAAGCCGATCAGCTTAATGATATACGGGAAATTTTCGCCGCTACCTCCGAAACTGTAGTTGATATCACCGGGCAGTGTATCCGGCGTAAAAAGCACCCGGCCCTGATACTCCACGTCGTCATCGGTGATGACCGTGACGACATCTCCGGCAGAGAGATAAGCGGAATCGCTGGAACTGCCGTTGTAGATATGAGTGAGGTCACCGTTGCTTTCAACGGTCGCCGCCTGTTCATATGCTTTGACTGCGGCTCCTTCAGTCAGATAACGGCTGAGCCAGGTGATTTCACCCGAGATAGGCGCTTTGATAAAGCATGCGTCATATTTAGCCTGAGCCGCGTTATATCGGTCTTTTAATATCTGATAATTATATTGGAAGTCGCTATAATTGTTTTTGGATGTAAGTAACAGGTTGTCATAAGTGGCTTTGAGCATTTCGGCATTCAGGCGGAGTTGTTCGTTTTTATTTTTGGAAGACTCATAATCATTTTGCGCCTGCTGCCATTTCAACTGAGCAAGAGCCACTTCACCGCCGCCTTCGGCGGCTGTTTTTGCCTGATTGAGCTTGATCTCCGCGACGTCAAGCTCCTGTTTCGCTTTGGCTAAATCCACTTTGTATTTCTCCGCTTCTACAAGCGTAGCAAGGACGTCGCCGGCTTTGACTTTGGCACCCCATTCGATATTGACCTTTTTAATCGTTCCGCTCACTTTATAATAGGCTGTCGCCGCTTTTGTCGAACGATATGTAGAAGCCGTTGTGGATTTAATGGTCTTTTTAATATCGCCGCGTATGGTTTGACGCGTAACATAATCGTTGGCGAGATCGCCCGAAACTGCGGGCGGTGTGAGAGTGCTTTTGGGACCTCTCTGCGAACAACCGGGCATCAGCCCCAGCAAAAGCGAAAATGACAAAGCCCAAATAACTATTTTTTTCACAAATCGGCCTCCCAAAGACGATTTTTATAACGGCTACATTATAATATCATTTTACAATGATGTCAATCTTGCCCACTGAAAATTACTGATTCCATCACAAAAAAATCACGGAAAATCTTGGGGCACCCCCTTGACAACAGGCGGGAGCGGGTATAAAATGTGCTTAGCACTCACAAAAGGTTAGTGCTAATTTTACGATTAAATTATTTCTTCACAGGGAGGAAAAGAACATGAAGATCAAACCGTTGGCCGACAGAGTCGTTCTGAAGCTGGTCGAGGCGGAAGAAACCACAAAGAGCGGCATTATTCTGGCCGGCTCCGCAAAAGAAAAGCCCCAGGTCGCCGAAGTGATAGCGGTCGGTCCGGGCGGCAAAGTCGACGGCAATGACGTCACCATGTATGTCAAAGTGGGCGACAAGGTCATTACCAGCAAGTACAGCGGAACGGAAGTCAAAATGGACGGCGTCGAATACAACGTCGTGCGCCAGTCCGATATTCTCGCGATTGTAGAATAATCGAAAGGAACCGAATGACCATGGCAAAAGTTATTGTATACGGCGAGGACGCCAGAAAGTCCCTGCAGGCGGGTGTCGACAAATTGTCGAACACCGTCAAAATCACCCTTGGCCCCAAGGGCAGAAACGTTGTTTTGGATAAAAAATTCGGTGCGCCGTTGATTACAAACGACGGCGTCACTATCGCCAAGGAAATTGAACTTGACGATGCTTTCGAAAACATGGGTGCGCAGCTGATCCGCGAAGTCGCAACCAAGACCAACGACGCCGCCGGCGACGGCACCACTACGGCAACTTTGCTTGCTCAGGCAATCGTTCGCGAAGGCATGAAGAATGTCGCTGCGGGCGCAAACCCGATGATCATCAAGAAAGGTCTCGCCAAAGCGGTCGACACTGCTGTTGCGGAGATCAAAAAAAATTCCCGCACGGTCGACGGAAGCCAGGATATCGCGCGTGTCGCGACCGTTTCTTCGGGCGACGAATTTATCGGCAACATGATTGCCGAAGCCATGAGCAAAGTCAGCTCAAACGGCGTCATCACCATCGAGGAATCCAAGACCGCCGAGACTCTTTGCGATGTCGTTGACGGCATGCAGTTTGACCGCGGCTATATCTCCCCGTACATGGTTACCGACACCGAGAAGATGGAAGCCGTCATCGATGACCCGTTCATCCTCATCACCGACCGTAAAATCAGTAATATTCAGGACGTTCTTCCGCTGCTCGAGCAAATCGTCCAGGCCGGCAAAAAACTGGTCATCATCGCCGAGGATGTCGAGGGTGAAGCCCTTGCCACGATCCTCGTCAATAAGCTGCGCGGAACGTTTACCTGCGTCGCGATCAAAGCACCCGGTTTCGGCGATCGCCGCAAGGAAATGCTGCGTGACATCGCGACCCTGACCGGCGGTCAGGTCATCTCCGAAGAACTCGGAATGGACCTGAAAGAAGCCAAGGTTCAGATGCTCGGCAGAGCGCGTCAGGTCAAAGCCGGCAAAGAGAACACCATCATCGTCGACGGCACGGGCGATCCCAAAGAGATCAAGGCCCGCATCGACCAGATCAAGTCCCAGATCGAGACAACCACCTCCGATTTCGACCGCGAGAAGCTGCAGGAACGCCTTGCCAAGCTCTCCGGCGGCGTCGCCGTCATCAAAGTCGGCGCGGCTACCGAAGTCGAGATGAAAGAAAAGAAACTGCGCATGGAAGACGCACTCTCCGCGACCAAAGCGGCCGTGGAAGAGGGCATCGTCGCGGGCGGCGGTGTTGCGCTGCTGAACGCGGCGGCGGCTGTCGAAAAGCTGATCGCGCAGGTTGACGGCGACGAAAAGACCGGCGTCAGAATTATTCTGAAAACGCTGGAAGAACCGATTCGCCAGATCGCTGAAAACGCGGGCCTTGAGGGCTCTGTCATCGTCAATAAAATCAGAGCAAGCCGCAAGACCGGTTATGGTTTCGACGCCTATAAAGAGACCTATTGCGATATGATCGACTGCGGCATCGTCGACCCGACAAAAGTCGTGCGTTCCGCGCTGCAAAACGCCGCGTCGGTTGCCTCGATGATTCTGACGACCGAATCCCTGGTCGCGGACAAGAAAGAACCCACACCTCCCCCGGCGCCGATGGGCGGCAATCCGGGAATGGATATGTATTAATATCGCAATTTTTAAAACAAAAACGGCGGCGCGAGAATTAGCGCCGCCGTTTCGCATAAAGTTTTTTAATATGCAGGGGCGATTATTAATCGCCCGCATCGTGCGGGTGCTAGTCTGTGAGTAAATTATAAATAGGTAAAAAGTAAGGTACCCCGCGGTGAAATAGGAAACGGATGATTGCAAATCGCCCCTACGGGAGTGCAGAACAGATATCGATAAAATTTGAAATTCCGTGTTTTTTTATCTAAAAACAACGGCGGCGCAAAATTTGCGCCGCCGCAATTTTCCTTTTTTATCGAAGGAAAACATCGCATCCGAATTTCAATCGGTGATTATTAATCTTTGGTGCTGCGGGCTTCCGCTTCCACGTGATCCTCGGTGATTGCGCTGCGCTCTCTGAACAACAGAGAGATGCACCAAAGTGCCGCAATGCCGACGAGTGCATAGATGATGCGTGCAGCGGTGCTTCCGCTGCCGAAGGCAAGCGCTACCAGGTCAGTGTTGAATAATCCGACACTGCCCCAGTTCAGACCTCCGATTATCATGATGATCAATGCGATTCTATCGATGACCATAAAAAGTAACCTCCTAAAACAGGATGTGTTCTTATTTTCCCAAAGCAAACGGCAATTATACTTTCCATAATATAAAAAACATGGTATAATCTTTTTATTAACATGAGCGGCAGCCGGAAAAGCATATTTCACGGCCGCAAAAGGGAGGTCATCATTTTGAAAGCAGTGATCACCGTTTTGGGTAAAGATACGGTAGGAATATTGGCAAAAATTTCGGCAAAATGCGCCGAAAACCGAATTAACGTCACCGACGTCAACCAGACGATTCTGGACGATATTTTTGCGATGCTGATGCTCGTCGACATGGCCGAAGCCACCATTAAACTGGCGGATTTCGCCGCGGCGCTCAAGGCCGAGGGCGAACGGATGGGGTTGGTGGTCTATGTGATCTCACAAGAGGTTTTCGACACCATGCACCACGTATAAGCAACCCTTTTAAGGACGGATTATAACCATGAATAAACGCGATATACACGATATTCTCGAGACCGTGGGGATGATCAAAGATCAAAACCTGGATATCCGCACGGTGACGATGGGGATTTCGCTGCTCGACTGCATCCGGGGCGACAGTAAATCCACCTGCGCCGCAGTCTATGAAAAGATTACAACAAAAGCCGGACGGCTTTCCGGGGTCTGTGAGGGCATCGGAGCCGAATACGGCATTCCGATCATCAACAAACGCATCTCGGTCACGCCCGCCGCAATGTTATGCGCGACCGCCGATCCGTTTGAGTTGGCGCTCACGCTCGACAGAGCCGCAAAAACCACCGGCGTGGATTTTCTCGGCGGATTTTCGGCGCTCGTTCAGAAGGGTTTTTCCGGCGGCGATCTGGCGCTGATCGAGGCAATTCCGCAGGCACTGTCCGATACGAAGCTGGTCTGCTCGAGCATCAATGTGGCGACAACGCGGGCCGGCATCAACATGGATGCGGTGGCGCTGATGGGCGAGATCATCAAAAAGACCGCAGAAGCAACCAAAGACCGCGACTGCATCGGCTGCGCAAAACTCGTCGTGTTCGCAAACGCGGTTGAAGATAACCCGTTTATGGCGGGAGCGTTTCACGGTACCGGCGAACCGGAATGTGCGATCAACGTAGGCGTCTCGGGGCCGGGTGTTGTGGCGGCCGCGCTTCGTGAAGCGGGCGACTGCGATTTGGCGCAGGCGGCGAACATCATCAAAAAGACGGCTTTTAAAATCACGCGAATGGGTCAGCTTGTCGCGGAACTCGCGGCCAATCGGCTCGGCGTCGAATTCGGAATTGTCGATTTATCTTTGGCGCCGACACCCGCCGTGGGTGATTCGGTCGCCGAGATTCTGGAAATAATAGGCCTTGAGAGCACCGGCTGCTGCGGCACCACCGCCGCGCTGGCACTGCTCAACGACGCGGTTAAAAAGGGCGGAATCATGGCAAGCTCGCACGTCGGCGGGCTCTCGGGCGCGTTTATCCCGGTCAGCGAAGATGCGGGCATGATCGCGGCGGCAAGGCGCGGTTCACTGCGTATTGAAAAGCTGGAGGCCATGACGGCGGTCTGCTCGGTGGGTCTTGATATGATCGCCGTTCCGGGCGACACGAGCGCAGCGGTGATCTCGGCGCTGATTGCCGACGAAGCCAGCATCGGGGTCGTTAATTCCAAGACGACGGCAGTGCGCGTGATTCCGGCAATCGGAAAAAAGGTCGGCGACGAGGTTTCTTTCGGCGGACTGCTCGGCAGCGCGCCGGTCATGGAGATCAACACCTGGTCCCCCGAAAAAATGATCAAACGCGGCGGGCGCATCCCCGCGGTATTGCAGGCATTGAGGAATTAGTTATGGCGTTTTTAGACAAACTGGCTTACAGGTTCAGAAAAATCGCAGTCAAAAACCTGATGCTCTACATCGCATCGGGGCAGTTCTTGGTGTTTTTGATTGATATTTTGATGGGCTCGAGATTCAGCACTACACTGTCCCAGCTGTTGGAATTTGACCGCAGCCTGATTTTACAGGGGCAAGTTTGGCGGGTGATTTCTTTTATCTTTATTCCGCCGAGCCAGGCGGGGCTGACAGGCCTTTTCTTCATTTTTTTCGTACTGTATTTTTACTGGATGATCGGTAACTCACTCGAAAACGAGTGGGGTGCGGCAAAGTTCAACCTGTATTATTATTTCTGCATTCTGTTTTTAATTGCCGCGGGATTTATTTCCGGATATAACGTAAACACGTTTTTGAACTTGTCGCTGTTTTTCGCGTTTGCGGTTTTTTATCCCAATTATCAGATCAATCTGTTTTTCGTGCTGCCGATTAAAATCAAGTGGCTGGCATATGTTGACGCGCTGTATTTTTTACTGATGTTGATTCTCGGGCCATGGGCGATACGCGCGTCGGTGATTGCATCAGTCGCGGTGTTTTTGCTGTTCTTCGGCAAACAATTATCTAGGGACATTAAAAACTTTACATTGAACATGTACAATCGGAAAAAATATAAAAAGTCGGTCGCGTGGGGCAAAAAACAGAATAAGGATTATTGGAAGAATCGATAAAAACACTTTGATTTCTCGCCTGTATTTTTCTATAATTTATCAATAATTATTTTCATAAAAAACCACTGTTAAATATCCTGTTGCGTCTTGTATTTCCATGCCTAATACTTCAGCGGCGTTTGTACTTGCAGCGATATCTACAGAACAGTCTTTCAATAATTCCAATATGGCAGCAAGTACAACAGGGGCATCAAGATATGTTTCGTCAAGTCCCATAATAGCTGATGAATCAAAGCTTTTTATATATTCTTCCATCTTGGCGCGGTTCACTTGTTCATCTTGCGTATATAATCCATGCGAAAAATCTATTGATGCAACGATAATTACATCCGGTTCCGAAAATGCTGTTTCCATTACTTTTTTCGCAATGTTATAGGATGCGCCCTTTTGGAAAATAATCGGGATAATATTTGAATTCGGCAGATACTGCTCAATAATTGGAATAAGATTTGTAATACTATGTTCGTTTTTAATTAATTCGTCATTTACCCCGATTTGATTGTAGAGTGTTGAACCATCGCACGTTGACGCGATTTTCGGGCCGTTTGCGGTATGATTCGGACCCACTAAAATAATCGTCTTTGGATTATCGGCAACAATAGAGTTGATTCCGTCTTCCGCTAATTTAATTGCAACCACATCATGCGGCACGATCAGCGCTTTGATTTTACGCGGTTCCGGGGCGGTTGAATAAGCGAAAAATAAATTAAAACAAAATATAATCACAAAAAACAATAAACCGTATTTTTTCATTTTATGTCAATTACACCGCCCTCCGCTTTGTTGATAATTTCGGGTTTTGTTGCGTTAATAATATAAGAACCTTCACTCTTGAAACTGCCTGTCATCGTTGGTTTTGTGTTGAAAATAATATTGCCTGTTCGTGGTTCTTTGCATTTATAAACTGTAAATGTAATTTGTTTGCCCTTAACTTCCGACACCCACACATTTTTGCCCGCCATAGACCGATCTATCCCTAAAAAATCAAGTCCGGCAGGCATCATATGTATGATATTATAATACCCGTCAGGCGCTTCGGCGGTTATTCCATAACCAATTTCGCCCGTAACGAATCGTTGCGTCGCAGAGTCTATTTCATTAGGGTACTTTTGATTAACATATAATAATGGTGACACATTACCTTGCGGGAATCCGGATGCGGTATAGCTAACGGAAACTTCAATTTCCTGTTCAATGCCGTTAAATTTAATTTCCCGTAACTGCTCCGCTGTGAGCATAAGCGAGTGACTTACCCACAGTTTTATTTCTTTTTCCTCACTGTCAAGAGTATAGGTAAAAGTGGCGCAATCGGCATTAACTTTTTGCGCTTTATGTTTTAATACCATCACTTGCTGCAGCAAATACAGATCATCCACACCCTTGTTTTCAAGGACATATTGGAACAGCAGATCTCCTTCGGGCATATCAAGCAGCACCGCTGCTGCCGCCAGATTGGCGGTAAATTTAATTGTTTCCTCGCGCTCGTTCGCGTCCCAATACATTGTATTACCGGCAACCTTGCAAAAATCGGTTATAAGTTCACTGACGATTTCTTTCGCATTGCCGCCATCACCGAAAAATATGTGAATAAGGGCAAGATTGAGTTTAACTTCAGCCGTAACACCCGGTTGTTTGAAATCGTTAATGTATTGTAAAACAGGTTCTTTCAAGGCGGCAAGTCCCGCCAGCGCGAGGGATGATCCTTCCGGGTTTTCATTTTTTAATTTGTTCATTTGGCCGTATAAATAATTTGCCGCTGCGGATTTATTGAAGCTTTCGCCCGAAACCGCGCAGGCCCAGACAGTTGTTTCCAACTCCGCCGTCGAATATGTAAATGGAGATATACTTCCATCTGAATTTTGATAATTTGCTATTTTTGCCGTGTAATCCGTGCCGCTTGAATAGCCGTACACCGGAGTGTCCGTTAAAATTTCCTCCGCAGTCTTTTTTGCGATAAACTGCTCTACCCTTACCGCATTTGTATGCCGAATTTTTTGTAAGGCTCGTATAACCTGCGCCTTTTGTTTGTCGGAAAATATTAAATTAACCGTGCCGTTTACGGACAAATCAATATTTGTGTTGTTTTTAGAAAGCATAAAGGTATCGGTTTTAATATGGGTTATAGCACTGTCAACAACGGTAAATTTTGTGGTGATTTTATCTGAATATTCTTTATATTTAGCTGAAACCGTAATATCGTGAATGCCCTTCGGAAGCTGCGGCAGCTCTATTTCCGTCCAAACGGATATTTTTCCCGTTTCTGTCTGATTAAAGTTAAGCGAAGGAATTTCAATGGTATATTGAACATTACCATCTGTAAGTGCCGTTCCCGCGTTCCTTATGCCGAGTTTTGGTTTATCTCCGGTAATAAAAGTGTCGTTTAAACGAATGTCTGCAAAGAAGGGCAGGGTAGAAATTATATTAGTCCTTCCGCTCCCTGCCATAATATCGCCCGGCCGGAACGCTTGCCAAAAAATACGCCACGAAGTAATATTATCGGGCAGTTTTACCTCAAGTACCGCTGTGCCGTTATTATTTGTTTCGAGGGTTTTGAATAAGGCGGTATCTCTGAAATCCGAACGCTCTCCTTCGCCTTCTCCACCTTTTCCGCCGTCCGAACTTGCCCCGACTATAACATGACTGATTGCCGTTTTCGGCCAAAAATAATACCGATCGCCAAAAATTCTCGCATTGATGTCAACATACTGTTCGCGTATTGAAAGCAAAGCTTCGTCAACCATGTTAATATTTATGTAACCCTTAACCGGACGATTATCGGCGTCAGTAAGCGTCAGCGTAATCTTTGCCGTATCTCCCGGTTTATAATACGGTTTATCGGGCGATACATCCACAAACAGCGCGCGGCTTTCATTATTTAAAAGGACTGAATGGTTTCCCCAATCACTATTAGTATCAATATATTTCCTGCCGTCAAAATGCACACCTAAAACATTGATATTCGGTAAATATTTATTATCGAACACGAAGTTGAGTATATTATCCTGCGTTACAGTATAATCAATAATTCTGTCACTTGCGCGGATAAAAAGAACGGTTCCCTGTTCTATTTTATTTTGATTATTATAATATAGCGAAAGAGAAACTTCGTCCCCGACGGTATAATCATTTTTATTGTCATTGGATTTAATATTGACAAATCGCTGTTCATTATCACCGAAATATTCAGATGAAGGGAGATACTGCGTACGGATAAACGCTCTTCCTTTTCTGTCCGTGCCTTCAATTTTAATTTTATATTCTTGATCGGAAAGAACCGGAAAATCAAAATATTGAATGTCTTTCCCTTTTACGGTAATGTTTTGCGCAAATTCAAACAATTCGCTCCGTTCATATCTGTATGATTCGCTATATGTCTTGGTGTACGGGTCGTATTGTTTTTGCCCGGCAGGGATTTTATTCCATTCTATTTTTGTAAAGTTGATTTTAAGCGATACGTTGCTATCGAAATCTTTTAAATAACCATCCCTGCTATTCCATATGTCATCAAGTCCGCTGAAATCTACAGCGAACGCTTGAATCCCTAAGTTGCAAATCTTTCCGTTTCTTTTGGCTGTGGTATTGATTTCAATATCACTGTTAACAACCGAAATATCAATATTTTCATATACATCACCTATTTCAGGCAACACAGCTTCCGAACTGATGTACTTGCTTGATATAAGATAATTGCTGTTTAACATGCCGTTGACCTTAACACTCACGCTGCCATTGATGTCAGTTTTGAATTGCGAGCCGTCAAGTCTTATATCCAGCCCACTAAACGGCGTGCCGTCAAAATATTCCGCTGTCGCTGTGACATTCGCTTCTTCACCGGCCCAAATGATTGGTTTATCTGAAGAAAGTTTTATATTATAAGCGGGTTTTTTATACAAATCAACTTCAAAGTACGTACTGCTTAAATATTTATCATCATAATAAAATGACAAGTAATAATCATCCGGCGCTAATTCCGGCAACTGTATCTGCCCTTCAAAAACGCCGTTTGTGACATTAACTTCAATTTTTATTTCGCTTTGGTTCTCGTTATCCCAATAAGACTTTTCAACAACCGCAGTAACTTTATCAATATCTTTAGATCCGGATAGTTTTGGCGAAATTACCCCAAAAAAATTAAGTGTATCATTGGGTTTGTAGAGTTGTTTATCCACATAAATATATTTCCAATAATCTAATCTGTTAAATACGCTTGCGTCTTCATTTTTTCCCACAGAAACCAAGAGTTGATCGCTGCCTTTTTGCACACAATAGTATGAATTATCCGGGTCTTTCGTTTTCAAAATGCCTTGTGCGTCTGTCGTGCCGATATTTGCGCCGTTAATTTTTGACACTTGTGCTTCGGAAACAGGTAAAGATGTCGCTAAATCGTTTACCCAAAACAGTCGATCATCCTTATCGCTCACCGCATATGCGCTCAGATCGGTAATCTGGAATAAAGAAATTTCTGTATAACCGCCAAGAGTAAACTCTGCCGCATAAAATCCCTTTTGCAATATTTCCGGTATAACTACCACTCCGCCATAATCGCCGCCGTAAATTTCGATTTGGTTTTCGTAAACTTTGTTTAATGCCGAAGTATCAATTTTCGGACGCGTTTGCCCATCCCAAAAATCATAATTTAACCTGTCGCTTACCGCTTTTGCATAATTATTGATATCATTAAATTGATATATTTTTACGGAAAATCCGTTGCTTTTATCTGCCATGCTGTTAAAAGACACATCAAAGGCAGGTGTTTCCGTAGTCATAAAGGCATTATTTTCATTTTCGATAAAAAATTGGAACTTATACTTTAAATCTCCTTCGTCGGTCGAAAATTTAAAGACAAAATCTTCCCCTAATGTATGCGTTCCCAAAGCATCTGCCAGTGTTCCATTTACGCAGACTTTATAAACTGTACCGCTAGTCATTGTTTCATCAGGAGCAAAACTATATGTATTTATATTTATTTTGTACCAGTTTCCGTTAAGTGTCGGTTGAAAAGTAACTTTATCTTTTAAGTCATCAATATTTATATCATTTTTAAAAGTGAGTTCGATTGCGGAATTTATGGGTACGTTTGTGCTTTGATCCCGGGGAAGTGTTTTTTCGATGCCGAATTCTTTTTGTGTTTGAAACGCAAAACTGTTTCCTGATCGCACAGGAAGATTTTGTTCCGTTTGAATCGGGTCATAGCTAAACGTGTATACCGTATTGGGAGCGAGATGTGTCTGCGGTAATAATTTAAATTCCAAGTCATTTTTTGTTTTTTCAAGGGTATATTCAATCTGCGGCGAAGTTTTAAGCCACTTAATAATCTTATCTTTATCTGTTGGTTCGGAAAAAGATAAAAGAAAAGCAGCTTCCGAGGGAATACAGTTATTCTTGTCTGTTGCAAGGGCTTTTATGTTAAAATCGCCGAACGGTAAAACCGCAGGCTGCTGTGAATAAGTAAATGCCCACGTTCCAACACCTGCAAATAAAATGAAAAAGAAACCCGCAGTAAACCAAAAATACTTTCTTTTATAAAGATCCAACGATTTTGTTTTAATCTTTGCAACAAACATTATTAATTTTGCTTTTAACTGATTCGAAAGTTTCTGACACTTTACTTTTAAACACATACTTAATACCTCCGATATTCGTATTGAAAATTGATGAAATAATTTGACTTTATAATACGACCAATGTGTATTCCGATGAACAGCTTGAAATAATCGGAGGCGTTCTCTATCGGTGCGATGAACACGCAGACCGACAATGATAAAGACGAGCGGGAGTGAAGATAAAAAATCCCTTAATACGAGTAATAACTTTATAGATCCTTCCAAGTCCCATAATCATTGTGAATTGTTTTTTGTTGATCATATTCAAGATAAAACAAAAATCGAGTCCGATACAAGCATAACATAAAACGGCTTTATATGTCAACATTTTCCGTTAATGAATTCGCTACGAAAGGAAAATAATTGCATTTGTGCCCTTGATGCTTTCATATAGGGTCGAACCACTCTCAAGTTGAGAAGATATTTTCCGACTTGTTTTATTTGTGATAATATGGTAAACTTTTACTCACAGATTTTTGCAAAGGGGTGAGACGGATGATCAACTATGTCGGAACAAAAACTCTTGAAACAAAAAGATTGATATTGCGCAGATACGAGTTATCTGATGCAGATGATATGTTCAATAATTTTGCAAATAATGAAAATGTCAGCAGGTTTTTGTCTTGGTATCCTCACGAAAATGTAGAAGCCACTAAAAAACTTTTAATATCCTGGATTGAAGAATATAAAAACGATAACAGATATATGTGGGCGATTGTTTTAAAAGAAATGAATCAGGTTATCGGTTCAATATCGGTCGTTGGAATGTCGGAAAAACATCAAACAGCTGAACTCGGATATTCCATCGGTGAAGCGTATTGGGGCAAGGGTATAACCACTGAAGCAGTCGAAGTTGTTATAGCATTTTTATTTAACGAAGTGGGATTTCATAGAATTCAAGCAAAGCATGACACCCATAATCCGGCATCCGGCAGAGTGATGGAAAAGGTCGGCATGAAGTTTGAAGGAACTATGCGTCACGAAAGGATTCACAAGGACGGCTCACGCGGCGACACAATTATTTGGGCCATTATTCATGACGAATGAATACCATTGTATAAAAATTACCTGCGAAAGAAGCCATATCTTTCATACGCATACTTTCCAAGATAGTGCAGTGATTACACCCGCCACATCAATCAAGCTGCGGCGGGTATTTCAATACTTCTTTATTTGAAGGCACTTTTATTGCTGCCCTTAATCGAGGCTGATAATTTTCCGATATTGATTCGGGTATCTTTTTATTCGGTTTTTGCAAAAAATCTTTTTGCTATTCCTGTCTTAAAAATTCGATCTTATGCCAACTTGTCCTTTTTGTCCCATCCCTCTGCCCACGAGTCGAAAGTCAAGTCGGATATTTCAAATTCCGCGATGAGCTGATTGACGTCGTTTTCCTGCCAACGGTTGTTTTGTTTATCGTAAGTCAGATGCATCATATGCTGATATACATTCAGCTGCGCATGGCGACAGCCCTGTTTTTTGCAGATACACAAATCAACCGCCGTGAAAGCGTGCTTGCTGATTTCGGGAGTATTCAGGTCGGACAACACGCTTTTGGGCTCGTTTTCGCCGATTCGTCTGAGCAATTCGGCGGTGTTGCAGCTGTGTATTTTTAAAACATCCTTGCGCTCGTATAAATTAGAATCACAGTACGGACAGAATTTGCCGCTTCCGACCTTTGCATTATAGATCGCAATACCGACAAAACCGAGGATGGGGAGGGCGAGCCCCATGAGCAGAGACATAATTCCCGTGACGCCCCCCGCGGACCAAAACAGAATGGTACTGCGTAGCGCGGAGGGGACAAAGATGACAATCGACGTGACAACGGTAAGCCAAGCGCTGTTTCCTTTTCCCCAAATGTTGATGAGCCGTTTGAATATCGCAGATATTCCGACGGACAGACCCACACTTACGCCGATGTATACCGCCAGAACGATAATAACATAACGAAGAAGCGTGGAAAGCGCCAACAGAATCGGAAACAGAAAATACAGCGCCGCGCCGACAACAACGGAAAGGAGCAGGATCGGAATGGCTTTTCCTATCACAACAGCGCGTTTTTGATTCCATTTTGATTCCTTGGGTTCAATCTTGGGAAAGCGGAATTTGAACGGTAAAATCTGTGTTCCGGTCTTGTCTGCGCCGCACCACGGGCAGAGTTCGCTTCCGATTTCCCGCTGCGCACCGCATTTTTTGCACACGGCAAGTTCCTCTGTCGGCAACGCCTCATTCGGCGCGGCTGTGGAAATGTCATTGTTTTGCATACCGAAATTCCTTTCTGAATCAACATTTTTATGTATCCGGAGTTTGGGGTTTCACGTTATTTTTTATTATAACGCAGGCATATTGATATTTCAAGATATTTCCTATCTGTGAGTTATAAGAAATAAAAGCGGTCTAAATTAGGCCGCTTTTATCAATGTTGATATGATTTATTCAAACTTCATGGAATAGAGATCGGCGTCGCATAAGGAAAAACGAAGACGAATTGGTTTACCTGAAAGAGATAAGAGCGGCTTTTCGAAATCCACGGGGCGGCAGACGCTGTCGCCGAACAGGCGGGAGCTTTCATAGTCGGGCAGAGGGGTGCCGTCTTCGCCGCAGATTGTGATTTTGACATAGCCGGCAGCCGAAGTGGCGAAGTTGACGGTCAGATGGCCGCCCGTAAACGTCAGCGGTTTGGTGATCATCTGCCCGCCGGGATACCCCGCCGAAAGCGAGAAAAAGCCGTCCAAGCGAACGGAATAGCGCATCAGTTCAACAGTTTCAACACGGTAGTGGTCGCCCGCATAGATCGAGAGCTCGTCGGGTTCGCCCGGGCGATCTCCTGCGGTTTGCAACAGACCGTTTGCAAAATAGCAATCGCCGTAATACCAGTTGTGATTGCGCTCGGGGCCCGGTGTGACATAGGCCTCGGACGGGCGGCGGAAGTGCAGGCCGTCGCGCGAGGTCATGATCATCGTGTCGGTCATCGCATAGCCGCTGCGTCCCCACTGTTTGATGATGGCTTCGCGGTGTTCGCGGTCGGGCAGATATTTGAAATTTTCGGGATCGTTGTTGCGCTCGATGTAGCGCGTCGGCAGGCCGATATACATGTGCGAAGCGCGCGCATAAGGGCGGACATTGTTGGTGTACATTTGAAAATCGGGCGCGTTTTTGCCGTAGCGGAGTTGCCCGAAGTGCTTCCAATGGATAAAATCTTTGGAGCGGGAGTTGCGGATATCGCGGATGCCCGTCCATTTTTGGTCGCCGATATAATTATGCAGATCGCGGTAATAAGCCATATATTCGCCGCGAGCCGGATCGTAAAAGGCCAGATTGAGCGAGTCGAATGCGCCCTCGATATTAAGCTTTTCTCTTCTTGTGAAATGAATCCCGTCCGGCGAGGTCAGCAGCACCAATTCTTTGCAGTGCTCTCCGGTCAACGCCTTGTATTTTTCATCCGGTTTGCAGTTCGGGTTTTCGTCGATGAAAAACGAGATGTTGTCGAGATCGCCCTCTTGAATGATGATGTTGTTTTTTCGGCTCCCGTTAAATTCGCAGATGCCGAGTTCGGGGCGGGTAAAAGTTTTGCCGTCGCGGCTTTCGGCATAACAATACCGGCCGATGCCGATGTCTTCTTTGCGGGTCAGCTGCAAATCGGCCGCGCGGTAATACATGCGGAAAAGGTCGCCGTCTTTTAAAACGGTAAAATACCCGCAGACGTTGCCCTCCCAGGGCGCGTCGCAGTTAAAAGCCGTCCCGCGGTACTCGGGGCGGTGCATTTTAATTTCAACGCCCTCGTGTTTTGCCCACAAAAATTGGTCCCAAAAAACTTCGCGGCGGCTTTTCAATTCGATCGGCATGATATCACCTCGGCTTGATTATATCGGCGAAACGGTTCGGTGTCAAACGGTATTTCAAATCAAAAAAATGCCGGAATAGATTTCTTTCTTTTACGGAAAATGGTATACTGACTTTATAATATTTTTTCGAAAGCGGGAGTTTTAATGGGAAAAAGCGTTGTTTTCTGTGATCTGAAGTCGCAGATAAAATCAGGTGTGCTCTCGTCTTCGGGTTGGCAGGCAGCGGAGTATGAAACAAAAGAGCACAAGGGTAACATGCTTCTTGCGCGAAAGGGGAGTCCTGCCGGAGCCGTCACGCTTTCGCTCGGCCTTAAGGGGTGGCATCGGATCTACCTTTGCCTTTTACATATCGAAAGCAAAACGGTCACCTATTTCAAACTGGATTCCGACCGATGCCATTATCCGGTCTATTCGAGGAATTCTGAAAAGAGCTGGGGTTCTTATGAATATGCGGAAGAGGTCCTTTGGAAATGCGCCGATCTGACGGGGCAGGATCTGACCGTTGAACACCATAACGAGTTCAGCTCCGCATTGGTTTGGGTTCGCTGTGAAGCAATGAACGAACAGGAAGCCAACGAGTATAAAAACGAATTCGGAAGCAAAGAAAACAAGCGGCTGCATATTGTGATCGATCCCGGCATTTATGACGATCATGTTTTCAACAGCATCAGCGATTACAGTCTGATGATCAACGCCATGGCCGACAGCGACGCCCTTTTTGCTTCTCAGGACGTCTCGCTGCAGCATACGGGATATAAGACCGAACAGGAAGAAAAGAAGCAAGAAGAAATTTACCGTGAGATGATCGGGTGTGCGCATGACCTCGGAATTGCGCTGTTTGCCGCGAACCGAATGAATCTGGCAAATTTCAGCACGCCGCTCAATCATATAAAACCCATCCGGTTTGTCGGAGAGCATCCCGAATTCAACCAAGTGAACCGCCGGTGAAAGGTGATTAATGGCGCGATGTCCTATGCCTTTGACGGAGTGCGGGATTTTCAGGTGAACTGGCTGACGGAAAGGGTGAGAGCCGGTTTCGACGGCGTTTCGCTCATCTTTACCCGGGGCATACACATTGCCTTTGAAGAGCCCGTGATACAGGCATTTGAAAAGAAGTATCCCAGTGTGAATCCGTGTGAACTTCCTGCTGCGGACAAACGGCTGTACGGCGTCTGGTGCAAATTCATGACCGCCTTTATGCGCAAGCTCCGGGCGTCGCTCGATGACCTTGCGAAAAAGGAAAACAGAGAGAAACCGAAGATCAACGTGCATGTCTATTACGATATTGAAAACTGCAAAAATTCCGGTTTTGATATCGGGGCCTGGGCCAAAGAGGGACTGATCGACAGCGTCATATTGTCCAACATGACGCATTTTGAAGACCTCGAAAATTGCATGAAAGCGGATAAGCCGTCCGAGATTGATCTTGAAAAACTGTCCGAAAAACTCAGTGATGCACCGGTACTCCGCCGCAGGCACGGGAATGAAGTCGAAAGCATGTGCGCGAATCTTGCGAAATTTCGGGAAGTTACGGATCGTCACAACGTCCGGCTGTACTGCGAACTGCCCTGGGAGGGCGGAAGGCCGTCGCTATATCTCAACGCGGCGAAGCGTATATATGAGGCTGGCGCCGACGGGATTTCGGCTTGGGACAGCAATTTCCGGATTCCGGTGCTTCCGGTGTGGAATGTCACCAAAAAAATGGGCCATAAAGAATTGATTGATCAAATGATCGCCGAAAACGACGATTACGGGAAACTGTACCGGGTGCTTTCGCTGGACGGGCACGATATCAGCGAATATCAACAAAATTGGCGGGGATAATTTTATAGAAACAATTGAGGAACGCTCGGATTCTCGGGCGTTCTTTTTTATTAAAATATTTTATAAAACCTATTGACAACGTAACAATGTTACGATATACTATGTCTCGTAACATTGTTACATCACATTGTTACGCTATATTGCATTTGGACAAAGACGGAGGGGAGGTCTTCAATTTTAATGGATAAAGAACTGATTTCGAAAAAGGAACTGCTCGATAAATACGGCGTTTCGTATGGCGCGCTTTACCGCTGGAAGCGCATGGGGTTGATCCCCGAGGAGTGGTTTATCAAAAAGGCCGCGCCGACCGGGCAGGAGACGTTTTTTGACAAAGAGTTGATCTGCGCGCGAATGGATGAGATCATCGGCTCGAAAGACGAGGCCTCGTTAAAGGACCTTGCGGAAAAATTCAACGAGGGCGAGCTGAAAAAACGGCTGCTGATCGTCGGCACAAAATTCGGGGAGACCGGTTATGATTTCGAGCAGATCACGGTGATTAAAATCAAGTTCGGCGACCGTGAGATCGACATCACGCAGGAATTGAGGAGGAAATAAGAATGACATTAAAAACATTCATTCAAGAGATTTGCGAAGCCGCTGCGAAAAACACAGGGCTCTCGCTGAAAGCACCGAATACAACACAGCTTACAACGAAAGGATGGTTATTATGAGCAAAAACGATATGCATATCTCCGGCAGTGGTACCATTGCCGCAGGTGAATACGGCGGCGTCCATGTGAGCGGTTCGGGCAGAATCAACGGAAACATTTCCTGCACCGATCTGCACTGCTCGGGTTCGGCCAAGGCGGTCGGCGACGTCATCAGCTCAGGCGACGTCAAATGCTCGGGTTCATTCCACTGCTGCGGAAAAGTGGAAGCAGCATTTGTCTCGTGCTCGGGCTCGGCAAGAGTTGACGGCAGCATCAAAGCGGGCACCATCAAGGCATCCGGATCAATCCGGGCTTCCGATATGGAAGCGGAGCGCATCGTCGTCAGCGGCGGCTGCGGCGTCCCGGGACTGATGAACGCCGAGACGGTGGAGATCAATCTTGGCGGCAGATGCAATGTCGGAAGCATCGGCTGCGGAAAACTGACTGTGAAACTGGGCGCCGGATGCGGGTGGCTCTGGTTCGGGCGCAGAAGAGACGATCTGCTCGAAATCGGCACCATTGAGGGTGACGAGATCGAGCTTGAAAACACTTCGGCGGATGTCGTGCGCGGAAAAAACGTCATCATCGGCAAAAACTGCAGCATCAAAACCGTAGAATACAGCCAAAATCTCTCGGTCGATCTTTCGAGCACGGTGAGAGAACAGGTGAAGAAATAAAATCTTTGTCGGTATTGTGAAGCCGCTACCGCTTATTCACACGTTTTATTTACAAGTGGCTTCACTATATACTGCCGCAGCTCCTATTAATATTTAAACGAGGGGGTCAATTAACTCCCTTGTTTTCTTTATAAACAGTAGGGTTGGTTATACGGATCTGCCCGTTTTGTAGGGGTCGGCATCTATGTCCGTATCTTCGCACTATTCTCTACAGGAACGGCATCGCTGAGGAACAGCATCTATTCATTATCAAGGGAGTCGGTTGACTCCCTGTGTTTTTGCAGAATTTTTCTGTGCCGATGATGCTAAATGCGGATAAAGTCATTGACAAGGCAGGGTTATTTCGATATAATGTACCCTATGGGTTTATGCCCGTTTGTTTATCAAAAGGAGGGAAGAGTTATGAGTATGTTTCGCACATACCAGCCGAAGAAAAGGCAGCGGCAGATGGAGCATGGGTTCCGCAAACGCATGAGCACCGCCAACGGAAGAAAAGTCCTTGCCCGCCGCAGAGCCAAGGGCAGACACGTCCTGTCCTATTAAAAATGCAAGTCGGTAACGCAGCTGCACTGCGCAGAAACTGGGAATTTCACCGCGCGTACAGACGCGGAAAATGCGTTGCCGGACCGGCTTTGATCTGCTATTGTTTCAAAGGAAAAGGCAGGCGTACCCGCATCGGCGTCACAGCCGCCAAAAAGATCGGGTCCGCGGTAGAGCGAAACCGTGCGCGGCGCGTGATCAAAGAGGCATACCGCAGTATTTGCCCGCTGATCGAAGGCGGTTGGGACTTGGTATTCGTGGCCCGGGAGGGCACGGGTAAAAAAAAGAGCCCCGAGATTGCGGCCGTCATGCAGGCACAATTGAAAAAGGCCGGCGTACTCGTGGGCGTTGTGCCCACAAATCAATGAGAAAGCTCTTTGTCGCATTGATCCGCGTTTATCAGAAGATGCGGCCGCCCTGGTCAAAGGGGAACTGCAGATATTACCCCACCTGCTCAAACTACGCCATTGAAGCCTATGAGACATTCGGAGCCATCGGCGGCGGATTGCTCGCGGTCTGGCGAATCCTGCGATGCAATCCGTTTTCAAAAGGCGGAGTTGATCCGGTTCCGGAGCGGTTTTGGTTTTTCCGCAACAGAAAAACCATATGATGCAAGAATTTGAAAGGCAAGAAGTGAGATGGATTTGATAACGGCATTCGGCACCGCTGTATTCGGTATAGCGGGAATTGCGGCGACAACTGCGACTAGCGCTATGGGGTTTTGGGATTATATCGTCCTCCCGCTTGGCGCAATCTTCAAGTTTTGCTATACCATATTGCCCAACTTCAGTTTGGCGGTGCTGCTGTTCGCGATCATCTTCAAAGCGGTCCTGTTCCCGCTCGACATCAACCGTCAGCGCTCTCAGGCAAAAATGGTACGGTTTCAGCCGAAAATTAACGCCATCCAGAAAAAATACGCCGCCGACAAGCAGCGCCAGAACGAAGAGATTCAAAAGCTCTATACCGAAGAAGGTTATAACCCGATGGGCGGCTGTCTGCCGTCGCTGCTTCCGTTGCCGATCTTTCTCGGCCTTTACCGGGTCATCGTCAGACCGTTGTCTTTTTTGGGCGGATCTCTGCTCAATATCGGCGCGCGCGCCGCTCAGGTGGTACAGGATGTCACAATCCTGAAAAGCCATGTGACGATCCCGGGAATATCGGTCTATAATCAAGAGCTCTATCTGTTCCGTTATTTGAAGAGCAACCCTGAATGGTTCACGGGTTCCGGTTTGGTCGAACCGGCGAGTCATTTGGACATGTCCCTGCTCGGACTTTTCAAAAACCTCGATTTGAGCTTAGGCGTCGGACAGGAAGGCGCGGGTTGGGTTTACTGGATTTTTCCGGTTCTGACCGTGCTCGCAAGCGTTGTAAGCGCCTATTACATGGGCCAGATCAACAAGAAAAACAACGAGGGAATGGCAGGAGCAAATGCTGCTTCGAATCCGCTGATGACTATCGGTATGCCGCTGCTGACCGGTGTCATCACATACAAGTTTCCGGCCTGCGTTTTGCTTTACTGGATTTACAACAGCTTACTGATGCTCGGTACAACTCTGGTATTAAATAAGTTTTGGCCGATGAGCAAAATGGTTGCCGAATATGAGGCAAAACTGGAAAAAATGCGCTTGGCCGGAAAACCGGTCACGAAGGCCTCAAAGTTCAGAGAAAAGCTGGCCAGGGCGCAGAAACAAACCGAAGAAAAACAAGTCCGTTATGACGAATATCTTGAAAAATCCAAATCCCAGAAAAAAGAACTGGAGCGCCGTTTGATCGCCAAGGCACGCGAAGAGGAACTCGCCAAGCAGGGCGAGGTGTACGAGGAAAAGATCGACCCGAAGGCGCGGGGATTAATGGAAAAACAAATGGAAAAAGACCTTCGAAAAGCGGAAAAAGAGAAGGCGAAAGACACCTATGTGCCGAATGCCGAGGCACGCGCCGCCTATATCCGGATGATGGAAAGCAAAAAGAGGGGCAAGAAGTAACGAAATCGGAGGCGTTTTTAAATGAAAGAGGTTACCTCAGCGGGTAAAACTGTTGAAGATGCGGTTGCGAATGCGCTGAAACAGCTGAACGCGACTGAAGATCAAGTTCAAATCGAGATTATTTCCCGGGGCAGCAAGGGCGTTTTGGGTATCGGTTCCACCGATGCTCAAGTAAAGGTCACGCTGCTGAAGGGCGAAGAAGACGCAGTAGCCGTCGGTGAACAGTATCTGTGCGAGATTCTGAATGCGATGGGCGTCGAAGAGTATGACGTTGAAATTAAGAAAGACGCAGAGAGCGTCACCTATAATATTACTTCCGAAAGCGATGTCGGTTTTGTAATCGGCTATCACGGCGACGTTTTGGACGCTCTGTCGGCGATTGTATCATTGGCGGTCAACCGCGATGCGGATTTCCGCTATCACGTTAACGTCGACCTGAACAGCTACCGCGAGAAACGGGTCGAGTCGCTGAAGGACTATGCCGCAAGAGCAGTCGATAAGGCCAACGGAAGCGGCTATGTCACGGTCGCGAATCCGATGAAGCCGTTTGAGCGAATGATTTTACACACAGTTGTTCAGGAGAGCCCGGATGTGGTATCCTGGTCGGAAGGCGAAGAACCCCGCCGGCGAGTCATCATCGCACCGCTTTCCAAAGTGAAAAAAATCGGCGATAAATATGAACGCATCGATAAACGGGACGATTTCCGCAGGCACGATGACAGGCGCCAAACCGGTTTTGTCAGAAACGACCGGAATGACCGAAATGACCGGAATGACCGGAACGACCGAAATGACCGAAATGATAAAAATGACCGGAATGACCGTGGGCCCCGGGTTGTCAGAACAGACGCGCAGCGCCCGATCAAACCCATCAGTACCGGCGATAAAATCACAGTCGGAAGACCTGTCAGAAGCGATTTTGCGGGTGGGCTTTATTCCAAAATCGAAGTCGAGCATCCGACGGAGGATAAATCCGGGGAGTAACGTCTGTGAGTGACGAGATACCGCGACCTAAAATAACCATAACGGGGGCAAGTTTTGATCGCCCCCGTTTTCCCATACCTATTATCAGAACGGCTTCAATTCAATGAACGCGCCGCTTCCGGAGGGCAGCGTAAGATTTATCACACCATTTGGTAAGGCAACGGTCTCGGCATGGTCCGTATAGACAACCGCGGCTTCGGCATTTAAATGCAGGGTAACGGTATTGCTTCCGCCTTCATCCGGCAGCCGGAAATTTGTGACGAGCAGAGCGGTTTTTTCCGGTTCCGTCTCGTGTTCAAAACAACCGATCAATGTTGAATTGGTGCTGTGCACGTTTTTAATCGGCGGAAAATTTTCAAGCACACCCGAAAAGGTGTGACGGAAGTTTTGATCCTCCCCGACCACGCGCATGACCCCTGTATTCCGATACCGGCAAAAAGCGCCGTCAAACAGCCGGATGCGCCGTATCAAGTTTTGTACTGAACCGTAGATCGGCGTTTTATTTCCGTAGGGGTCAAGCATGGCGTAATAAAAATATTCGTTGTGCACATTCGGAGGGGTCACATAGCAAAACAACTGGAGCACACGCATGCCGAAGGCAAGCGCGGTATACATTTGAAAATTGATTTCGGTTTCCGTCGGGATTTTATAATAGTGATTGAAGCCCGTGCACTGGATGAAGAACCAAAAGGGCAGCCCGGTTTCACGGCATTTCGCTGCGATATGGTCCAGATTATTCAGATAAGAAGCCGCAAGCCGATCTCCGCCGGAGGGCATCTCCAAAAAGGGATAATAATCGATCGACAAAAAATCCGGTGAGACGGTTTTGATATAGCGGTCAAGATATTCTCCGTAATCCCGAACCTTTTCGTTTTCTCCTTCGGCTGCATTGCCGTTCAGGAGCGATATTGGCGCATAATCCGGGAAAAGATTCATAAAAGCGCATTTTCCCGGAGCAAGCCGCCGATAGATCTCCCGTACATTTTTCAGATGCTTAAAGTTTGCGGCAGAGGGCTCGTCCATCAACGTCGTTCCGGCGTAACATTGAAAACGGGCATAGCGCTCCAGATGCTTTTCGAGTTTTTCCTCAATGGTTCCGCTGTCCACGGGAAAAGTCGCCGGAAGATATGGCGTACCGCCGCACAATTGGGCGTCCATCGGCAGATAATAGAGGTCCGCACGGTCGCATAGTTCGCAGATCCGGCGGATATTCTCCTCTCTTTGGACGTAATAGGTGTGGATAAAGTCGACGCCGCAATCCTTCAGTTCCTGTATTTTTGCTTCTGTGATCAAGCGCGGATCGAAGGAATGCCAACTGCCGATTAACAGCCGATCCGATTTGCCGTTGACGGGAAAGCCCATATGCCGCCTCCTGTTTTCGCTGTTTTAAATCATTATAGCCGGACAATAACCGGGAGTCAATCAGTTCGGATATGATATCGTTCTATTTGAAAGGATGCATCAAGATGTACAAAATGGACCGGGAAAAGATCTCAAAAGCTTATGATTTGGCTAAATCGGTTTATTCGGCCTACGGTATCGACACCGATGCCGCCATACAGAAGTTCGTTGCGATTCCGATTTCGCTGCACTGCTGGCAGGGGGACGACGTAAACGGGTTTGAAGACCTCGGGAATATCCGCAGCGAAAACGTCGTGACCGGCAATTACCCCGGTGCGGCGCGAAACGGCAATGAACTGCGGCTCGACATCGACACGGCGTTTTGTATGTCGCCGTGCAAACATCGTGTGAACCTGCACAGCATCTACGCAGAGCCGAACAACAAGAAGCAGCGCGACGAATACACCGCCGAGGATTTTGAAAAGTGGATTTCGTGGGCGGTCGGCAACGGATACGGACTCGATTTCAACCCGACCTTTTTCAAGCATCCGATGATGGCGGGCGGTTTTTCACTCTCGTCCCGGGATAAGGAAGTGCGTGATTTTTGGGTCAAAGTCGGCAAAAACTCCAGAGCAATCGCCGAAGCGATGGGAAAAGCGACCGGAACGCCTTGTTGGAATAACATCTGGATTCCGGACGGATTGAAAGACCAGCCCGCCAACCGGAAATTATACCGAAAACTGCTCTCCGATTCGCTCGACCGTATTTTTGAAGATAAATATGACGATCAATACGTAGTTGACGTGCTGGAGGGGAAACTCTTCGGCATCGGTACCGAGTGCTTTACGGTCGGTTCGCACGAGTTTTATCTGGGATATGCTGCCGCACACGGCGTCGGCGTCACAATGGACACCGGACATTATCACCCGACTGAGTCTGTCGCAGACAAACTCACCTCGGTAATCCCTTCTGTCAGGAGCGTGATGCTGCACATCAGCCGCGGCGTGCGTTGGGACAGCGATCACGTCTTGATTCAAAGCGATGAGCTGAGCGGTCTGATGACTGAGTTAAAGCGCGGAAATTATTTCGGCAATGTCGCCCTCGGACTCGATTATTTTGATGCTCAGATCAACCGGGTCGCGGCTTGGATCATCGGACTGAGAGCAGCCGGCAAAGCGATGCTTGCGGCACTCTGTGAACCCAGCCATCTGCTTGAGGAAGCTGAAGAAAATGACGACTTCACGACCCGGCTTGCGCTCTTGGAAGAATTCAAAAATCTTCCGATCAACCCGGTTTGGGATATGCTATGCGTGCGCAGGGGAGTTCCGGTCGGTGCCGAGTGGATTGAGCTGCTCAAGGATTACGAACAGAAAATTCAGTCCAACAGAAATTAATGAAGTTAAGAAAAGCGGCCTTCAGGCCGCTTTTTTAATCCAAGCGAAGATTTGGACGTGTTGAAACAATTCCGATTCCGAAACATTTGAATGTGGACAGGCAAACTTGACAAAGGAGAGCAAAATGGGTATAATATAAGCGAAATTGAAGCGGAGAGTGGTTATTGTGAACAGTGTGATTGAAGAAATTTCAATGCCCGTCGGCAATCTGGGGATCATTCCTCTTCAGGGCTGCGGCGATATCGCCGCTCGTGCCGACGGATATATCAGGGAATGGCGCGGCAGTGAGCAGAGCTTTCTCGTCAGCGCGTGTTGTCCGCGTTTCGGCACCGGCGAGAGCAAGGGGATGATCAACCAGTCGGTACGCGGGGACGATCTTTTTATTTTGTGCGATATTTGCGATTACGGCACCACCTATAATATGTATGGCACCGTGACTCGTATGAGCCCGGATGATCACTACGGCGACCTGAAACGCATCATCGCGGCGGTCGGTGGCAAAGCACGCCGCATCAGCGTGATCATGCCGGTGCTTTACGGAGGCCGTCAGCACCGAAGAGTCGCGAGAGAGTCGCTGGACTGTGCGATTATGCTTCAGGAACTGCAGAATATCGGCGTCTCCAACATCATCACTTTCGATGCCCACGACCCCAGAGTGCAGAATGCCGTGCCGTTCTGCGGGTTTGAAAATATTAAGCCTTATTATCAGATGATCAAAGCGATCTACCGCGCGGTCCCCGACATCAAGCTCGACCGGGACCACACGCTTATTGTCTCTCCCGATGCCGGCGGCATGGACCGCTGTATGTATTATTCCTCGATTTTATCGCTCGATTTGGGTATGTATTATAAGCGGCGGGATTATTCCAGGATCGAAAACGGGCGCAATCCGATCATCGCCCATGAATTTTTAGGCAACAATGTGAGCGGTAAAGATATCATCATTGTCGATGACATCATCTCCTCCGGCGATTCGATTCTCGATATCGCCGAACATCTCAAAGAGATGGGCGCTCAGCGGATTTTCGTCTTTGCCACCTTCGGATTGTTCTGCGAAGGGATTACACGGTTTGACGAAGCTTTTGCCGCCGGACAGATTTCAAAAGTTTTTACGACAAACCTCACTTATCGCACAGGCGAATTGAAATCTCGTATTTGGTATGAGGAAGTTGATATGTCGAAATACATCGCCCTGCTCATCGATGCGTTGAATTATGACCGATCGCTGAGCGACTTGATTGATCCCGCCGCCCGCATCAAAAAACTGTTGGCTGAAAAACGCAGGTAGTTAGTAAATGACTTGCGTTAAAATCGTTTATTTCAAAATTTCATCACCTAAACCAATTCAGATATACATAATGATTTGATTTAATGAGACCATGTTAAAGTGGTATCTTGCCAGAAAGGACAGATCATAAACCATGGCAAAAAGAATTTTCGCTGTCTTTCTCGTTGCCGCAGTCTTGATTGCCGGCTGTTCGAAAAGCGGTTCAAAAACCTCTGTTCCGAAATTTAATCATGAAAATCTCTCGCTTCCTACCGACCTCGAAATCATGTCTCCCGCTTTCTTTTATAACAACGGAGATGAGATCTTGACCACCGACGAGCGGGATGAGTGGACCAATGCGATCACAGAGCGTTATGGAGTCTATGTTACCGTGACCGTCCCGACCGATGAGACATACGCTTCGATGTTGAAGCAGGTGAACAGTCAGGAAATTCACGGGATGGTTTATGTCAGCGGACGCGCATTTGACACGGTGCAGTATTTTAAGAATAACGACGCGATTGTGCCGCTGGACGAATATCTCTCGGATAACCCCGCTTGGCTCTCGCTGCCTGAAGCAATGCGAAACATGTATATGATCGACGGGCATATCTGGGCAATCCCGAGTAGCTTGACTTATACGATGAAAACCCGTTCATTCCGCACTGATTGGCTGAAGCAGCTGGGGCTGCAAACCCCGACTGACCTTGACAGTTTAAAAAATTACGCGCAGGCGTTTGTAAATTCGGGCATCGAAGGCACCGCAATATGCGGTGATGCGGATTTGTCGTGGGCATTGGATATCTTCAACGCCTTCGGCGTAAGAATCGATTCCTCCGGCCAGTTCGGTTATGCGTACGACCCGGAATCAGGAACCTATATTGATGGATTTTTACAGCCGCGGGCTGCTGAGGCGCTTCAATATCTGCGTGATTTGTATCAAATCAAAGCGATTGATCAGAATCTCTTCAATCAGGCAGCTGACGAAGTTTCGCAAGCTCTTGATAACGGGCAGTACGGCAGTTACTATTCGACCATCGGAGATGGAAAATACGGCTTCGGTTTGTATGCTGCCGCAAACGTCATTTATGAATCGACCTCCGTATGGCCTACAACGGATGAAAAATGGAGCGAGCTCACCTCGCTGTATACTGAAATCGCATCATTGAAAAACAGCGGCGCCGAAGTGCCGCAGGTCCTTTTCCCTGACGGAAGCGCTTATGTAATGGTCAACGGAACCGCTCAGCCTGCGGAGACCGCCAATTTCTTCGTCGATTTGCTCTACGGCTCCGAAGCCAATTACCTCGAGGCTCACGTTGGTTTGGCGGCTAACACCGTCAGAAACTCCGACGGTTCGGTCACCCTGAAAATGAAGTTGGATGAAGACGCTTCCGAAGAGGCGGGCGAGGGTGTTTACGTCTCGCGGCATACGCCTGATCTTGTCGGAATCGTAGAGGGATTATATAATTCTCAAAACCTTGAAATTCTGACCAATGATGATGAAAATACACGCATTCATAAAAAAGAGGCTGCCGATTATGAAAAACAGACGATGGCAACGGCTTTGAATGCCAAGAGCGTTCAAAAGCTGGAATTGAAATATTCGTTCCCGGTTTCCAAGGCATTCAATGAAAACGTTTCCGCCATCGCCACTGCATTCCACACCTGCTTCGTCAATGCCATCAGCAATAAGGACTACACGGTACAGAAAGCACTCAGCGAATACGCTGCCGCAATGGAACAAATCGGCGCCCAGCAGGTTCTCATAGAAGCCAATGCAGCGATCGGAAAGACCGCAACGCAGAGATACTGATCCATTTTACAGCGACCTCCCCGAATCGGGGAGGTCGCTGTTATTTGAATCTTAGGAAAGCGCAAAACGATGGATACCGTTAAAATCATTGATAAAAAAGGAACAAAGATGATCGCGCATCGCGGCGTCAGCGGGCTTGAGCGCGAAAACACCAATTCGGCTTTCGTCGCCGCGGGAAGCAGGAGCTATTTCGGCATTGAAACGGATATCCACAGGACGGCCGACGGCAAATTTGTTTTAATACACGATGACACGACCGGAAGAGTTGCGGTTGACGATCTGGCGGTTGAAAAATCGACCTTCGATACCTTGCGCTCATTGATTTTGACGGATCGCGACGGTTTAAAAGGGCGAAGCGATTTACGTATCCCGACGCTTTCCGAATATATCAATATCAATAAGAAATATGGCAAAGTCGGCGTTCTGGAACTGAAAAACGCCATGGACGAAGCGGACATCAGCCGCATCTGCGGTGAAATCGAAGAACTTGGCTACATGAACGGGGTTATTTTTATCTCATTTAGCTATGAAAATCTCGTCTGCTTGAGAAAGAGATATCCAAAACAAACCGCGCAGTTTCTGACCGGCGAATACGACAACCAACTGATTGCGCGCCTCCGGGAATACGATCTAGGTCTTGATATCTGTTTCAATGCGCTCAACGCGCAAAATACCGCCGCGCTTAAAGAGGCGGGGATTACAATCAACTGTTGGACGGTCGACGATCCCGACCGAGCGGCCGAATTAATTGGTTGGGGCGTGGACATGATTACGTCCAATATCCTCGAATAGGTAAAATCGAATGACTTACGGCCGGCGGAGCAATTACCGCCGGCCGCTTTTTACACGGGTGAAACCGGGAAATGCTTCGCATGGAAGCGGCGCATTCCGCATATGAATGGTCAAGACGCAACGGGAGGGAATAAGATGAAAGTCGCTGTTTTAACGATGTTCACCGGACTTGACAAAATGAATCCGCTTGTCAGTGTAGTGTCTGAGCATTTGAAAATGATGCTTCACGCCGGTATCAAGACAAAAATATTGGTCAGTCAGGACTGTCCGGATGCAGAAAGATGGGGCATATTTGCTGATGATCGGCTTGGATGGGTAAAAATTACAAATCAACTTGACGGAAAAAGAATGCAGTGGCATGATTATGCCCTGCCGAAAGGCGAGTTACACGGAACCTTTTTTGCCGAGACGGAAATTGTCGCGAAAGACTTTAGGGCAGCTCTTTCGGATGTAGACATCTGTATGATGTACGATATTCATTTTCAGGGTAGGTACTTGGTACATAATGTCGCTTTGCGCAGAGCCCAGGAAAATCTTGCGAAAGTCAAATTTATCGCCTTCACGCAGTCTTTGCCGATGAACAGGCCGCCGTTATTAAAATATCCGTTCTCTTGCCGGTACACTCCGATGCCGAATACGGTTTATGTCTATCCCTGGGACTCCGGAATCCCCGCATTAGCAAAACAATACGGTGTATCGGAAAACCGTTGCCGTGCTGTTCATAACAACATTGGCTTACCGGATTATATGAGTGAGGATGTCCGGCAACTTTGCGAAACGACAGATTTACTCAATCCTGAAATTTTGATTGTATATCCGGGCTGTATCACTCCGGTAAAAAAGATTGAAGAAGTGGCTGCACTTGCTGGTGCGCTGCGGCAAAAGGCCGGACTGACGGCAAAAGTTGTTTTCTGCGACTCTCCCGATATTGACGCTAACCCTGAGAAATATAAACCCGACATCCGTACAGCGGGGCGTTTATTTGGGCTTGAAGATGAAAATATGGTCTTTACGAGCGACTTCGGCTGGCCGCAGGGCTTTCCGAAAGTCGGTTTCCTTGAACTGCTTACGATTTCGAATCTCTTTATTTGCCCGTTTTTTACAGAGACCCTCGGATTAACAGTGCTTGAGGCGGCGAGCAGAGGCAATCTTTTGATTTTAAATGAAGATGTCTCGGCGCTTAAAGAGCTCGGAAAGCGTCTCGGGGCATATATGTTGCGATGTGACGCCCCGAATAACGAATTCGAAACGAAAGAAAATAATTTGCCTTCGCGATTCGCGTACCTGGAGGAACATGCGACCGGGATTATCGGTCGAATGAGAGACGATGCTGTTCTCCGGGCTAAAACGACAGCGAGATGCGAATTCAATCCGGATTGGATTTGGCGCCATCAATTATGCCCTTTACTGGAAGAATAAAAGGTTTCATCCGGTTCCCGTTTATCGGAACCGGATTTATTTTTCAAAACTTTCGTACAACAATGAAGAGATTGACATTTCGGTAAAATTTTATATAATAATTTT